>CAMEQX010000076.1 GCA_945933905.1 uncultured Clostridia bacterium | reverse complement strand
TATGACGCAGGCGATGATAAAGGAGTTCATCAATATCGTAAACGGCGGATTTATGGTGAAGCCGAGAGTTGTGTTGTGCGTGCCGAGCTCGGTTACGGACGTGGAGCGCAGAGCGGTTGTTGAAGCGGCGGTTTCGGCGGGCGCGAGAAAGGTTTATCTTATCGAGGAGCCGATTGCGGCGCTTATCGGCGCGGGAATTGACATCTCGAAGCCGAACGGAACAATGGTTGTGGATATCGGCGGCGGCACGTCGGATGTGGCGATTGTGTCGTTCAACGGAATTGTGCAGTCGCGCTCGGTGAAGATGGCGGGGAACAAGTTTGACGCGGCGATAATCCGCCTGATTACGCAGAAATACAAGATTTTGATAGGTGAAAAGACCGCGGAAAAGGCGAAAAAGGAAATCGCGAATGTGTTCAATCCGACGGGCGAGAAGAAGATGGTAATTCGTGGAAGACATCTGCTGAAAGGGCTTCCCGAGAGCGTTGAGATATCGGACATTGATATGTACGAGGCGCTTCACGAGAACGCGATGGAGATTGTGGAGCAGGTGAAGCTGACGCTGGAGTCAACGCCGCCGGAGCTGGTGGGCGATATTTTGTCGAGCGGAATTTTGCTGACGGGCGGCGGAGCGATGCTTGGAGGGCTTGCGGAGTTGATTTCGGACAACGTGGGCGCTCCGTGTTTTGTGGCGGAGAACCCGATTGAGTGCGTGGCGAGGGGCGTTGATTTGGCGTTTAATATGTCGAACAAGCTGCTTGACGGGTTTGAGCAAGTTTCGCTGTATGGATTTAAGTGACGTGGGGTAATATCTGTAGAGGATATTACGGATAGTATAAATTCGGGTAGCTTAGCTGCCCGATTTTTGCTTTTGGGGGAATTTTTGCTTAATTGTAATCGTGCACCGCGAATAAAAAAGTCTTTTTGAAATGTTCACGAGAAACCTTCGGTTTTCCTAACTTTTTTCTTCAGAAAAAGGTTTTTGGTCGCCGAAGGCACGGGAGCGCGGAGAGCGACAAATCCGCGTTTCTTAAAACGAAGAGTTTTCCCCCAATCGATTTTTCGGAAAGTTGGCTCTTTAATAAAACTCAGCTAAAAAAGCGGCTACCTACGCGCGCACACATTGCGCGCGTAGGTAGCCGCGCAATTTCGGCGGTTCGATGCCGCCGAAATTGCCCGAGCGCGCCAACCGGGAGCTAAGCAAAAGCCACCGAGCCGGCAAAAATGCGGGTGCAGTCACGCCTATCCAACCTTTAAATTCACGATTTCTATGGGGCGTGACTGCACCCGCGCGATTTTTCGGGTTCGATGCCCGAAAAATCGCCCGCTCACCCCGCGAACTAAGCTCAACCCGCAAACCTTGCATCTCTAAAGCGATTTTTCGGGTTCGATGCCCGAAAAATCGCCGTGGCTTCGGAGAAGCCAAAGTCAGCGTAAAAACCCGAGCGAAATCCAAAATAACAATCAGTAATATCTCTTACTAAATCAACCAAAAGTTGAAAACTGGTTGAAACCCAATCGCCTTCTCTTTTCAACAAATCATCAACAATTCAACAAAAACCACTCAAGTGAACAAATTGGGGCAAAACCAAAGCAAATCCCCAAGATATAGTTTTCAACAAGCTGCTAAATCAATATATTGTGAATTTTCACAATTATATCGCCGTTTTCCGCCAAAGAAATAACAGCCTTTTGTGAAAATTGCACAAAATTATGAACAAAAATTTATCTTGATTTCTGAAGAAAAGTTTCCGTAAGGCTCTTGAAATATTTTTTAGTTTAGTTTATAATAGGATTGTGGGGAAAAGTGGTGTAATATTGCACTGTTTTGGGGAATTTTTCATAACGTTATATCAAAATCCACTTAATTCACAAATGGGGAAAATAAAAAATTCTACGAAAAATCCGTCTGAGGAGGACGGAAAAGGTCTCTTTTCGAGGGGATTGAAGCGGACGGAAAGGGGGAAATGAAATGTGCGGCGAATACGAGCATACGGTTGACGCAAAGGGAAGAATGAATTTTCCCGCGAAACTGCGCGATGAGTTCGGCGAGCATTTCTATATTTCCAAAAGCTTCAACGAAAAGTGCCTGACTGTTTACACAAAGGAAAGCTGGGAGGCGCTCCGTGAGAGCCTCAAAGGTCAGCCTTCCAACATCGCGCTCCCGATTGAGAGATTTATTTTCGGAAGCGCTTGCGAGGCGGAACCCGATAAACAAGGCAGAATTGCTATTGCGCCTGCACTTCGGGCTTTCGCGGGGATTACAACGGAGGGCGTCGTTGTGGGAATGAGCGACCGCGCTGAAATCTGGGATAAGGCTCTCTGGGAAGAGTACAATAACAAAATCTTGCCCGAGGATATCGCGGCAATGGCTCAGGGGCTGAGAATTTGATGGAGTTTTCGCATATTTCCGTGCTGCTCAAGGAAACGGTGGACGGCGCTTTTGGGGAAAAGTCTGGCGTCTATGCGGATTTGACAACAGGCGGCGGCGGGCACTCCTATGAGCTCGCAAAACGGCTCGACAAGGAAAAAGGCAGGCTTATCTGCTTTGACCAGGACGAAGAAGCGCTTGAAGCCGCGGGGAAACGGCTCGAGGGACTTCCCGTAACCTTGGTGAAGGAGAATTTCAGAAATCTCGCGGCGGTTCTGGACAGGCTGGGAATTGACAAGCTTGACGGAATTATCGCGGATTTGGGCGTTTCGTCACATCAGCTCGACGACGCGGCAAGAGGGTTCTCCTACAAAGCCGACGCGCCGCTCGATATGCGTATGAGCAGCGAGGGGCTTTCGGCAAGAGATGTCGTCAACGAGTACGAGCTCGGTGAGCTGAAAAGGATTTTATACGAGTACGGAGAAGAAAAGTTTGCTCCAAAAATCGCGGCGGCGATTGTGTCCGCGCGTGAAAAATCGCCGATTGAAACCACGGGCGAGCTTGCGGAAATTATCAAAAACAGCGTTCCCGCGGCTTACAGGAGAGAGAAAAATCCCTGCCGAAAGAGTTTTCAGGCGATTAGAATTGAGGTAAACGATGAGCTTTCTGCGCTCGACGAGGTTCTCTGCGCGGGATTTGAACGGCTGAAAATCGGCGGGAAAATGTCGGTTATCACGTTTCACTCGCTTGAGGACAGGATTGTCAAGGAGCGTTTTCGGGAATTCTGCACGGGCTGTACCTGTCCGCCGGAATTTCCTGTCTGTGTTTGCGGGAAAAAACCGCGCGCGGAGCATATCACAAAAAAGCCCATTGTGGCAGGGGAAACCGAGCTTGCGCAAAATCCGCGTTCAAGAAGCGCAAAGCTCAGGGTTATAAAGAAAATCGCGGATTAACGAGTTGCTGAAACGATTTCGGCAATTTCGGGTTTGATAAACAGAAAGATATTGAAGGGGATGGAACCGATGGCTTATACCAATATACCGATAGACAACACAAACCTGGCTTATGACCTCTCGCGTTTTGACAGGTCCGAGCGTGAACAGCGTGAAAAGGAAGCGCCCAAGAGCAAAATGCACCTCGCGCCCGTTCACTCCGTATCAAAAAGCGGCTCAAAGCTGAAGGTTGTCGCGGTTGCGCTTTTGTTTTTGGGAGCGTTTACAGCCGTCAACTGTTCCAACACCCGCAAGGATGACGCAGCGCGGCTTGTTGAACAGCAGCAAGCGGTGCTTCAGAGCGCGCTTGACGATAACGCGCTTCTCAAAAGCCGCCTTGACAGCAAGGTGAACACGGCGTATATCGAAAAATATGCAGCGGAAAAGCTCGGAATGGTGAAGGTTTCCGCGTCGCAGAAAAAGTACATCAGCGTGAACACCGAGAGCTTGGTTGAAATAGGAGCAAACGAGGGCGGCGGAATGGTGGATTCCGTGAAGACGTGGTTTGACGGCTTTGTGGAATACATCGGCTTATAACGGCATAATATAGAGATGAACAAGCTCTTGCCGTTTGTTTCGGGCATTTTTTTACAGCGTGTTATGGGGGCTTGTTGATACTTTCAGCAAGCCCCGTTTTACAGTTTACGGCATTTATGGAGGAATAACGTTGGCAGGCGAGAAGAAAAACCAAAGCGGTTTTTATAACGTAATGAGAAAAGGCTATCTTTTCTTCAAGAAAAAGGACGACGAGGAGCTCACGAAAAAGCCTGTTTTGGGTTATCGCGGAAGGCAGCTCGTGATTTTGATTGTCGTGATTGTGTTTGCGTTATTTGTGGGGTATAATCTGCTCAAGTTCACCGTTCTTGACGGCGACAAGTGGCGTATGCTTGCTTATAATCAGCAGACAACCGAGCTTACGATTATGGCGAGCCGCGGCTCTATCTATGACGCGAACGGCACGGTTTTAGCGCAAAGCTTGACGGTGTGGAACGTGGTTATCGCGCCGCAGCCGATTTATATGGCGGAGCAGGAGCGCTCGAAGGCTTATCAGGAGAAACAGGCAAAGTGGCTTGCCGATGAAAGTCCCGACAAGGAGCCTCTCGGCGAGTATAAGCCGCTGAAAAATCTGATTGCGGAGAAGCTCTCAGCGCTGCTCGGGGTAAAGCAGGACGGAATGCTCGAGGCTTGTGAGGATATCGACAAATATTATTACATAGTAAAACGCAAGGTTGACAAGCCCGTTGTGGTGGAAATTCAGCAGTTTATGCTGGAAAACGACATTCCCGCGAACTGTATCGAGCTTGAACAGGCAAGCAAGCGCTATTACCCGAACGGCTCGCTTGCCGCGAACGTAATCGGCTTCACGAACTTTGACGGAAACGGCGTTTACGGGCTTGAGGCGTACTATGACGAATACCTCAAGGGCACGGACGGCAAGGCTTTTTACACGACAGACGGTCTGGGACAGGGCGTTCAGTACGCGAACGACAGCTATTTCTCGGCGGTTGACGGATACAGCCTTGTGCTGACGATTGACGAGGTTATGCAGCACTATCTCGAGAAAAATCTCGAAGCGTGCGTTTCGCAGCACTCGGTTGTAAACCGTGCGTGCGGAATTATTATGAACTGCAAAACGGGCGGAATTGTCGCTATGGCAACCTCTCCGTCCTACGATTTGAACAACCCTTCCGAGCTTACAAGCGTTTATGACTTGCAAAAGCTTGCGGAAGCGAAGGAAAAAGGCGCTTCCGAGGAGGAACTTGACGCGCTCGAGGCAACTCTCCGCGAGGGACAATGGAAAAACAAAGCGGTAACCGAGCTTTATTATCCCGGTTCCGTTTTCAAGTCGGTAACCTGCGCTGTGGGGCTTGATACCGAGGCGATTAGTATGGACTCGGAGTTTTCTTGCTACGGCTCGATGAACGTGGCGGGAACGGACATCGACTGCTGGTACTGGTACGGCGGAGGTCACGGTGAGCTCACGCTTCAGCAAGCGCTCACAAAGTCCTGCAACCCGAGCTTTATGCAGATAGGCGCGGCGCTCGGCGCAGACAACTTCAGCAATTATTTCGAGAGCTTCGGCTTCACGGAGCAGACGGGTATCGACCTCCCCGGCGAAGCGCTCTCACTGTACGTTCCGCGCTCGAGAATGGGTCCGGTTGAACTCGCGACGTCGGCTTTCGGTCAGACGAACAAAATCACGCCTATTCAGATGTGTACGGCATACTGCGCGCTGGTAAACGGCGGCTATCTTGTGACGCCGCACGTTGTCGATAAGATTATTGACAGCAACGGAAATGTTGTGGAAACGAAGGAAACCGAGATTAAACGACAGGTTATCTCGAAGGAAACGTCCGACCAAATGCGGCAGCTTCTTGAAACGGTTGTCGCGGACAACGGCGGCACAAACGCGTATATTCAGGGCTATCGCATCGGCGGAAAGTCGGGAACGGCGGAGAAAATCGACGAGTACAACCAGCAAAAGCTCACCGACCCGAACGCGAAAATGACGTATATCTCGACGTTTGCGGCGTGCGTGCCGATGGACGACCCCGAGATTGTGATGCTGGTTATGGTTGACACGCCGACAGGTCCCGAGTATTAC
This sequence comes from uncultured Clostridia bacterium, assembly GCA_945933905.1. Lineage (GTDB taxonomy): Bacteria > Bacillota > Clostridia > Oscillospirales > Ruminococcaceae > CAG-115. The sequence goes on along the minus strand of CAMEQX010000076.1, from coordinate 611 downwards.
GGCTCGGCGGTTGCGGCGCCTATCGTTTCGCTTGTGTTCAGCGAGGGCTTGGAGCACCTTGGAATTTACCCGACCTACACCGCCGAGGAACAGGCGAAAATGGACAGCACGGTGCCTTATGTAATGGGCTATCTGTCGATGAAGGCAGAGGCTCTCATCAAGTCCGCGAACTTCAACGTGAAGATTGTCGGCGATGACACGGGCGAGGCTGTCGTAACGCAGCAGGTGCCTTATTCGGGCATCAGTATCCCGAAGGGCTCGACCATAATTCTGTATTTCAACGACATCGAGCCCGAATACGCAACCGTTCCGAACGTCATCGGAATGAGTGTTGACAAGGCGAACGAAACGCTGACGAACGCGGGCTTCAACATCAAAATTTCGGGCGGCGCGGCAAACAACGCGGACGCAAAAGCGACAATGCAAAGCTTCGCTGAGGGCGCGTATTTGGCTAAGGGAAGCGTGATTGAGGTCACGTTCAGCGTTACTATTCAGGACGGATAACGGGAGAAATTATGGATTTAGGCGAACTTTTTTCGGGAATTGCGGAGATACCCGCGGAATATCGCGGCAAAGCGGTTTCAGGCGTCACCTCGGACAGCCGCGAGGTA
>CAMEQX010000075.1 GCA_945933905.1 uncultured Clostridia bacterium | reverse complement strand
AGAAGCAATTCCGCGAGATTTTTCTTGTCGGTGAAATCGACAGGCTCGCTGTAAGCCGCAAGAAAGCCCTTGTCGAACTCCGTGGGATTTTTGATATTTTCGAGGTGCTTTTTCATCATCGACATTATCAGCCTGTCCGCGCCCTTAACCTTGCTGAAATCAAAGCCGCCGCGCAGAAAAAAGTGACCTATGTATTCCTGCTGCTCGGCAGTGAGAGTTTTGCTCCAAAACGCCGCCGAATTGCCCTCGGCTTCGATGTTTGAGCCCACTGCAAACAAAATCAGTTTTTTCCCCGAGAGCTTTCCGAGGTTCTTTGTAATCACCTTTGCGCCGTTTACTGAGCCTGCGTAAACTCCGCCGCCGCAAATTATCATATCATAATCAAGAATATCCGAGATTTGTGCGTTTTCCTTTATATCGCAGCCGAGCTCCTCGGAAATCCACTCTGCGTATTTCTTTGTATAGCCCGTCTTTGATTTGTAGATAACAACCGTTTTCATTCGTTTTCTCCTCAAACTTTGTTTTCATCGGCAAAATACCGAAAATATTGTTCAATTTTATCCATAATCTCGCGCTCGTGCTCGGGCTCGCGGTCAATCTGCTGAATAAGAATAGTCACGGGCAGCGCAAACTCCATCGCGAGCATTTCGGGATTTCCTGCGCGCATTGTGCCGTTTTCAATCATCTGCCGAAAAACATTCCGATAGATGCTCTGAACTAAGTCGATGTTGTATTTTGTGGTGAGCAAGCCGATACTTTGGTTTCGGAACTGCTCCATTGTCAGCATTTTTCTTACTTTTTTTATAGTTGGGTCGTGGAGCGTGAATTCAATTCGCTTCAGCGACTGCTCAATCATCTCGTCCATCGAAGCGGGCGTTTTTCCGGGATTGTTCTCGGAGCCGAAATTCTGCTGATAATAGAAGTCAGACTTTGATATCAGCGCTTTGAGAATATCCTCTTTTCCCTTGAAATGCTTGTAGAGCGACGGTCCCTTTATTCCCGCGTTTTCTGCGATAAGGTCAACTCCCACGCCGTCATAGCCCTTTTCGGAAAACAACGTGAGCGCGGACTCCAAAATTCTGTCTTTTGTTGGAATTTTTCCCATTTTATTACTCCTTGTTTTGCTAACGTTCGTTAATCTAATTATAGCCGATTTAACCCGCGTTGTCAAGTACCGCAAAAAAAATTCCGCAAAAACGCGGGAATTCCGATTGACAAAAGGGTGAAGTTGTGCTATAATTAAAGAAAACGTTCGTTAGCATTTGCGCTTTGAGGAGGAAAAAATGTACACCGAAGAATATGGTCGAGAGAACGAAAAGATTGTTGTTATGCTGCACGGAGGAAATTTTGTTCACTCGTTTTCAAAGCAGTATGTTTTGGGTGAAAAGTATCACTTGATTATTCCGCATCTTATGGGCTACGGAAGGGAAACCGACAAAACTTTTGATACCGAAAAACAGGTCGCGGAGCTTGCCAAATTCATCGGTTCGCTTGGAAAAAAGGTTTTGCTGGTGGGATTTTCGCTGGGCGCGCAGATTGCGTTCAAGCTGGTTTCCGAGCACCAAGAGCAGTTTTGCGGCGCAATTATCATAAGTCCGTGGCTTGACAAAAACGAGAAAATGCTCGCGGAGGTTTTGGCGCAAAACGAAAAGCAGTTCAAGATGTTCAAGAAAAAGTGGCTTTGCGGCTTGGTTGGAAAGATGAACGGGCTTTCAAAGCCGCAGCAAAAGGAGTTTGTCGAGCAGATGCAAAAGGTGACGGCTGAAACCATGCGAAACGCCGTCGATAACGGGATAACGCTCGACTCGGTGAAGGGCTTTGAGAATGTGAAAATTCCCGTGTATGCGCTTGCGGGTGCAAAGGAACAGGCGGAGGTTACGGGGAGTGTTCGGGCGATGTCCGAGAAAAATCCGCTTTGCAAGTACGAGATTTGGGAAAAAGCCGCGCATAATATCCCGCCGCTGTTCGCGGAGCGGTTGAACGGGCTGATTGAGAAAATGGCTGAATGAAAGGCAGAAGATGATTATTCTGATATCGGGCGCGTCTCACACGGGAAAAACGGCGCTTGCTCAACAGCACGAGCAAAACTATGTGCTGATTGATGATGAGTACAAAATTGAGATTGATTTATAGCGTCAAATATTCAATCGGTTTACAGCCGAAAAATTGTTGAAAAAAGCGGTTGGCAGGCGAGCTGTCAACCGCAGTTTTTATTGAGTTTACTTGTGAGCAATTATTTTACCTTCCATTTTTGTTATGTCGTATTCAACCGTGATGTTCTCATTGAGATACAAATTCTTGAAGCACGAGATAATTCTCCGTGCCACAACATCGCCGTTTTCCTCGTTTGCGTCCATCAGCAGAACGATAATCTGCCTGCTGGAATATCGCGTGGAAACGTCAATTCTTCTGAGCGACGTGTAAATCGCCTTGTCGAGCATCTCGAGAGCGGTTTCGATTTCCTCGGTATCCGGCTCGGCTGCGCCTTCTTTATTTGAAAGCGTGAACAAAACCGTCTGCACATCTCGTCCGCTTCGCTCGACAAATCTTCTGATGAAGTTGTAAACGTTGTGGAAATTGTCGAAATCGAGCAAAAACGCGCCGTTTCCGCTGTCCGCGCGGCTGAAAAGTTCACCGAGATGATTTAAGTCAACCTTGCTTGACGAGCGGCTTCTTTCGCTTTCATTCTGGTCGCTGAAGAAGTGGAAGGAGTTTTTGCCGTTTTGTTTAACGTGATAAAGCGCTTTATCCGCGCAGTTATAGAGCTTCGTGAAATCAGCCGCGTCGCTTGGCGCTTGGGAAATTCCGATTGAAACGGAGGAGTTGGTCTCGAACTTACATTGTTCCAGTTTATAGCACAAATCCGAAATGATATCGGACGCGCGGTTGCTGATTTCGCTTCGCGAGGTGAGATTTGGCGCAAAAACCACAAATTCATCGCCGCCTATTCGGCAGAGAATATCGCCCTCCTCGGCGTATTTTTCAAGCGTTTGTGCAAACATTTTCAGCGTTTGGTCGCCGGCGATATGACCGTAGTTGTCGTTTATCGCCTTAAAGTTGTCCATATCAATCATAAAAAGAGTTCCGGGAACGCCCTCCGCGAGAAGACGATTTGCGTTTTCTTCGGTATGAGCGCGGTTCCAAAGCCCCGTGAGCGCGTCCTGACGCGACTTTGCTTTGATATCGGAAACCTCCTGCGTTTTCTCGTCAAGACGGTTTGCGAGACTCTTTCGGAGCTGTTCAAGCTCAAGCGTTCTGGCAACGCGAGAGAGGATTACGCTCGGCACAAACGGCTTTGCGATAAAGTCAACCGCTCCCGTTTCAAAGCACTTTGTTTCGGTATCGGCGTCGTTGTCTGATGTAAGGAAAATTATGGGAATATCGGCACATTTTTCCTTTTCGCGAATTTTTGCAAAACCCTCAAAACCGTCCATCTCGGGCATCTTTATATCCAGCAAGATAAGGTCGCAGGGGTTGTTGTCAAGGAAGGTGAGCGCCTGAGAGCCGTGCAAAACGGTAATCACACGGTAATTGTCGCCCAGAACCGTTTTTGCGTTTGATAGGCTGACTTTATTATCGTCAACAACAAGTATCGTTTTCATAGCCGTCAAAACCTTTCTTTGTCTATATCCTGAAGTTGTTTTTTAAAGTATAACATATTTTTTCCAAAAAATCAACAAGAATTTTCATTTATCGAAAGTTTTTTTGAACGTGAAGGTGGGCTTTCCCGAAAGTGCCGCAAGAAGTCCCTCGCAGCCCTCGGAGATATCGCGGTAGGTTTGCTCGAAATCGCCGGTGTACCACGGGTCTGAGATATTGCGCGGATTGTCCGTAAAATCAAGCAGGCTGTGGATTTTATCGTCAAATCGATTTGCCGAAAGTCTAAGTAAATTGCGGATATTTTCGCTGTCCATTCCGATAATCAGGTCGAATTTCTCAAAATCCGCCCGAGTAATCTGCCGAGCGCGCTTTTTCGAGCAGTCAATACCAAGTCTGCGCAAAATCGCCGCTGTCCCGTAATGCACGCCGTTTCCGATTTCCTCGGTTGAGGTTGCGGCGGACTCCGAGATTATGCCGTCAATCCCGCGCTTTTTCACAAGGTCGTTGAAGATGAACTCTGCCATCGGCGACCGGCAGATATTGCCGTGGCAGACGAAAAGTATTTTGTACATCGGTGTGTTCCTTTCAAAAGCTTTTTCTAATTATAGCATATTTTTCTCGGTTTGTACAGTACCTTATAATATTTGATTTATATTCGTTTTTTATCTCATTTTTTGTTACGTTTTGGATTTATTTCAGTATAAACAGATAAATGATAAACATTTCTGAACGGAGGTTCTTATGGCTAAGATTAAAACCGGTGAAGATTTCATCAGAGAGGCTATTACACGCGCATTTGGCACCAGAGAAAATTGGACCGAAGAACAATGGAATGCGCATATTCAACAACGCTTTGAAAAAGGCGGCGACGCCGACTCTTTAAGAGTTACGGATGCAGCCGATAAGTTGCTTCTCGGAACACCCGACGCCCATCTCGAAGCAATCAAGATGATGAATAAGCTCGACAGATATATTGAAAACGAAACAGGTGCGACAAGCAGAATTATGGCTATTGCCGCAAGACACGTTGCGTTCCCAAGGTATGAGCAAATTCTTCGCTACAATACGCTCGAACTTATCAATTCTTTCCGCGACGAAATCATAAATGACCCGAAAAATGAGGTTTCGTACAAAGCTATACGGGAATTTGACGAGAGCGTCAAAACTGCAAACAAAGCCAATTTCGTAAACACCGAAGCGCTTCAGGGAACAGACGCCGGCGACAAACTCAAGTTTAAAGATGTTCCTGCAAACACTCAGCACGCTATTCTTCATACGATTATCGGCTCGTTTTTGGACAGAGAAATCTGCAGGGACAAAGACGGCAAAGTCCTTGCCGAAAGCCAGGCGATGAAGGATGTTCTTGAGGAAATCAACGATTGTGCAAAAAATCTTTTCGGCGCAATCAACAGCGAAAAAGGCAAGGAGTTCGCTCCTAATAACGAACGCGAAAAAGCTGATTTTGAGATGCTGAAAAATCAGTTTGCGCCATTGAATGACCAATCAAAAAGCATCGTCAGAAATTCGATAAACAGCTTCTCCACGCTCAGAAAATACGCGGATATGGATATCACGCCCCGTCCCAAAGAACTCACCCTCACCCTTGACAAAAACCCGATTGTAAAGACAACCGTCGAGGCTTTTGTCGATAAGCAGAAGAATGGCAATCTCTCTCCCGCGGAAATCGAGTGGGGCGAATCGAACATTGATTATATGGTTGAAGCGCTTTACTCTTCCGATGAGCTGAGAAATCTCAAAAAAGCGGGGATTGACCCTGCGATGGGTATTCTCGTGGACGGAAAGCGGCTCGATTGGAACTCTGTAAACAATCCCTCTCTTCAAGACAAGGCAAAGCTTAAGTGTGAAATTGCTTCAAAGGCCATGCAGGGCGCGAAGCTTGAAGTCACGAAATACAATTACGATGGGTTTTCCAAATATGTGCCTGGAGTAACTGTCCCCGTCAAAACGGATTTGTCGATGAAAACCGAAAGACGTTCCTTGTGGACGATTATCAGTCAGATTTTCGACTTTATCTTCAAGCGCAACGAAAAGAGCAAACAGACCGAACAGAGCGAATACGACTTCGACCAGTCCAAAATCCCGAGCAGAGAAAAGAGAGAAGAAGAATCTGCTAAGTTAAAGAAAAATGTCGAAGATTTTATTGACAAAGGTCTGCAAATGGACATCGATTTCTTCGGTGATATATACAAGTCAGAAGGCACACCTGACCAAAAAAGAGATGCAATTACCGCAGGAATATTATCAGACTGCAATTATACCACAAGCAAATCCGAGGTTGGCCAAGTCCTCAAAACTATGGGGCGTTCGGCGTCCCGCACTAACATCGCAATTTTCTACGGATTGTCGCGTGGTAACAGTCTTGATGACATTATTGCGGATACTCCCGAAGGAGAAGCCCTTCGCAAGCAAATCGGCAGAGAATTAGTTGACGTGTTCAAGGTTTGCCGGATAGACAAGTACGCCAAGCAGAACAAGATTGACCCCGAGAGCGAGGAAACTCGAAAACAGTATGATAATTATATTCTTGGGAAATTTGAGGATTTGGAGAAAGTCTATGCAAAGGGCTGCGATGAATTCGTAAAGCTGCCCATTCCGAAGCTTGACCCAAACAATCATACCGAGTATATAAACAATATTGAGAAAAACGAGATTATGACGTCTTTGGCAAAGGACATTGAGCAGGTGTTTGTTCCGCTTCAGAAAATTGAGCTCGATACCAAAAATCCTGCGGTAAAAAGCACCCTCGACAGAACGTCTGCGGTTTATAATTCCGCACTCGAAACTATAATGCCGGTTATGATGGTTTCAAAAGCAGCAGAAAAATTCACTAAATTTATGAAATCCGACGATTACATCAATCTCGGAGATAATGTTAATGCGGTAGATGTTTCGCTGGCAGCAAAGTCAAAGAGCATTCTTACATATTTCGTGAAAAATTCCGATGGAATAGAAACTGTCGCGGACCTCAACAAAAACGAGGACCTCTGCACAAGCATTATAGCTTTAGGATATGGTTCCGTGAGTCCCGATGGCGTTCTTCCCCAGAATACCGCT
>CAMEQX010000074.1 GCA_945933905.1 uncultured Clostridia bacterium | reverse complement strand
CCCCGATGAAATCCGCGAGTTCTACAAGATGTATCGTCCGTCGCCGCTTGTCCGCGCGTATTGCCTTGAAAAAGCGCTGGACACGCCCGCTCACATTTACTACAAATTCGAGGGCAACAACACCTCGGGAAGCCACAAGCTCAACAGCGCGATTGCTCAGGCTTATTACGCTAAGAAGCAGGGCTTGAAGGGCGTCACCACCGAAACCGGCGCGGGACAGTGGGGAACAGCGCTTTCGATGGCTTGCGCGTATTTGGGGCTGGACTGCCGCGTTTATATGGTAAAATGCTCGTATGAACAAAAGCCGTTTCGCAGAGAGGTTATGAGAACCTACGGCGCGTCTGTTACGCCTTCACCGTCCGATACGACAAATGTCGGAAGAAAAATTCTCGCCGAACACCCCGGCACAACGGGAAGTCTTGGCTGCGCGATTTCCGAGGCAGTTGAGGCTGCGGTTTCAACCGAGGGTTACAGATATGTGCTCGGTTCGGTTTTGTCGCAGGTTTTGCTGCACCAGACGGTTATCGGTCTTGAGTCCAAGACAGCGTTCGATAAAATCGGCGTAAAGCCCGATATCATCATCGGCTGCGCGGGCGGCGGCTCAAACCTCGGCGGCTTGGTTTCGCCGTTTATGGGAGAAATGCTGCGCGGCGAGAACACTTACAGAATTATTGCGGTTGAACCCGCGTCCTGCCCGAGCCTCACTCGCGGCAAGTACGTTTACGACTTCTGCGACACGGGAATGGTTTGCCCGCTCGCGAAGATGTACACGCTGGGCAGCGGCTTTATCCCGTCGGCAAATCACGCGGGCGGTCTGCGTTATCACGGAATGAGCTCGATTTTGTCGCAGCTCTATGACGACAAGCTGATGGAAGCGGTATCGGTTGAGCAGACGGCAGTTTTCGCGGCAGCAGAGCAGTTTGCGAGAGTTGAGGGAATTCTCCCCGCGCCCGAAAGCAGCCACGCAATCAAGGTTGCTATCGATGAAGCGCTGAAGTGCAAGGAAACGGGCGAAGCGAAGAACATTTTCTTCGGGCTCACGGGAACGGGTTATTTCGATATGTATGCTTATCAGGCGTTCAACGACGGCAAAATGAGCGACTATATCCCGACAGACGACGACCTTGCAGTCGGCTTTGCGGGACTTCCGAAGGTTAATCTCTAAAAAAATCGCGCGGTTTATCGAAAGACAGACCGCGCGTTTTTATTCAGTTGAGAACCGCCGTTGCCACATTCAGATAACCCGCGAAAAGCAGCCAAAGCAGATACGGTACATTTATCAGAGCGGCTGCGGGACGGATTTTCGCGAATTTTACGAGCATTGTGATGACGAGAACAAGCAAAATTGCAAGCACAACCGCGGCTGCCCAAAACGCTTGAAATCTGAAGAAAACTATGCTCCACGAGAAATTCACGACCAGCTGAAGCCAGTAAACACGCAGCGCGGATTTGACGCGCACGGGCTCGCCGTCCGAGCGATAGACGATAAACGCGGAAATCCCCATCAGCGCGTAAAGAATTATCCATACAATCGGGAAAACCCACGCGGGCGGCGAAAGCGGCGGCTTTTCAAGCGTATCGTAAACCGCGCTTATGTCGCCTGAAAAAAGGCTTGACAGCACGCCCGCAAGCTCCGCGGAAAGCACAAAAATCAGCAAATCGTATAAATTGTTTCTTTTCATAGCTTGCTCCTTTGTCCGAGTATTTGTAAAATATATGGACAAAGTGCAAAAAATATGCAAAAAGGCTGCCGAAAACGACAGCCGATTTTTTATTTATTGATGAAATTTTCGTCTGTTACGAAAAGAAATCTCGACAGCTCGCCGCTGCTCAAATCCGCGACAATAAAGGTTTGTTTCTCCTCGTTGAAGCAGAACAGGAATTTCCCCGAGCGCTCCGAGCATTTTTCGATTTCGTCAAGGTCAACGTCAAATTCGCGGAGCAGAGAAACCGCTTGCTGCGGCTCCTCTGCAATAATCGCGCGGCGCATTTTCGCGAAAACGGAGAACAGATTGCCCTTGATAAGCTCGAAAACCGAGGTGTTCGACAGCGTGATTTCAACGGGACCGCCCGCCGTTTTTATCAGGAAAACCGCGGGGTCAGCGACGTTTCCCTCGCAGACAGCCGCCTTGAATTCGCCGGTTCTGCCGATGCAGACAAGCGGAAGCTTCGTCCCATCGAAATCCGTGAATATGTACGGCGTCATAATATTCGGGTGAATGAGCTTTATGTAGCTCTGCTGATTGACGGAAAGATACGCGTAATTCTCGAGAAAACGCTTTACGCTTTGCGGCACGTCAATTCCGCGCTCAAGCTTATTTCGCTCAAAATCTTCCTCGGGAATACCGTCCGTGCGCTCGCCGTAGAGGATTTTCAGCACCTCAAACGGCTCCATATTGTACAAAACAGCCACAAGCTCACCCTCTTTCAAAGTCTTGATTTAAAGTCGTCATAGCCGAATTTCTTCAGCAGCTCAGCCTCGCCGCTTTCCTTCAGCAAATAAATCGACGGCAGCGGAATTCCGTTAAACGTGTTGTTTTTGCACATCGAATAAATCGCCATATCTTCGAACACCAGCCGTTTACCCTCGCAGAGCGGCTCGTCAAACGAATAATCGCCGATTATATCGCCCGCAAGACAGGTGTTTCCGCCGAGCCGATAGGTGAACGGTTTTTTCTCGGGGAAATCCGCGCCGATGATATTCGGTCGGTACGGCATCTCGAGAACATCGGGCATATGACACGCGGCAGAAGCGTCTGTTATCGCGACATTTATGCCGTTTTTGCCCGTTTCGAGAACGGTTGTGACAAGATAACCCGCGTTCAGCGCAACCGCTTCTCCCGGCTCAAGATACACGTCAAGACCGTATTTTTCGCGGAATTTTTTCACGGTATCGATAAGCAATTCCACGTCATAATCTTTTCGCGTGATGTGATGACCGCCGCCAAAATTCACCCACTTTATCCTGTCAAACATAAACCCGAATTTCTCCTCAAACACGGGAACCGTCCTTGAGAGAACATCTGAGTTTTGTTCGCACATCGTGTGGAAATGCAGCCCGTCAATCCCGTCAACAAGCAACAAATCTTCCTTGAACTGCTCAAGCGTTGTGCCGAGCCGCGAGCCCGTGAAGCACGGATTGTAGATATCGGTTTCAATCTCGCTGTATTCGGGATTTACGCGAATTCCCGCCTGAATATACCGCTCGGAAGCGCGCACTTTTTCACGGAATTTCGCCCATTGTTTCGGTGAATTGAACAGAATATGGTCGCAGATTTTCACGATTTCATCGAAATCCTTCTCGGGATAAGCGGGCGAGAAAATGTGATTTTCCTTGCGAAATTCCTCGAAACCGAGCCGCGCCTCGAAAATACCGCTTGCCGTGCAGCCGTCAAGGTACTGCGAAATCAGCGGGTAAGTCGCATACGCCGAGAACGCCTTCTGCGCGAGCAGGATTTTGCAGCCCGCCTTTTCGCGAACGTATTTGAGAAGCTCGAGATTTTCGCGGAGCTTCTTTTCATCGATAACGTAGCACGGTGTTTCAACCATTTCTGTCCAAGTCATAGGATAACCTCACATTCGTGAAAGCCGATTTCAAGCAGCTTCGGCAAATGATTTCGCCCGAAATCAGTCCACAAGCACGGGATTTCTGTCCTCTTCCCACGGCAGACCCCACTCGTTGAGCGCGGTCATAAAGGGGTCGGGGTTCATTTCCTCGACATTGTAAACGCCGGGCTTTTTCCACTCACCCTTGAGCACCATCATAGCGCCAATCATCGCGGGCACGCCTGTTGTGTAGGAAATCGCCTGCGAGCCGACTTCCTTGTAGCACTCCTGATGGTCGCAGATATTGTAGAGGTAATAGTTCTTGTCCTTGCCGTCCTTTTTGCCGCGGAAAATGCAGCCGATGTTGGTTTTTCCGACAGTTCTCGGACCGAGCGACGCGGGGTCGGGGAGAACCGCCTTCAAAAACTGAAGCGGGATAATCTCCTTGCCCTCGTACATAATCGGCTCAATGCTCGTCATACCAACGTTTTCAAGGCACTTGAGGTGCGTGAGATAGCTCTGCCCGAAGGTCATAAAGAAGCGAATTCTCTTGATGCCCTTGATGTTGAGGGCAAGGCTTTCCAGCTCCTCGTGGTGAAGCAAATACATATCCTTTTCACCGACGCCCTTGAAGTTATAGACGCGCTTTATCTCCATAGGCTCGGTTTCAACCCACTTTCCGTCCTCAATATAAGAGCCCTTCGCGCTCACCTCGCGGATATTGATTTCGGGGTTAAAGTTTGTTGCAAAGGGGTAGCCGTGGTCGCCGCCGTTGCAGTCGAGGATATCGATATAGTTGATTTCGTCAAATTCGTGCTTTTGCGCGTAAGCCGAGAAAACTCCCGTAACGCCGGGGTCAAAGCCGCAGCCGAGAATTGCGGTAATTCCCGCCTTTTCGAAGCGCTCGCGGTAAGCCCACTGCCACGAATACTCGAATTTCGCGGTATCCTCGGGCTCATAGTTTGCGGTATCGAGATAGTCAACCTTGCATTCAAGGCAAGCGTCCATAATGTGCAAATCCTGATAAGGCAGCGCAATATTCATCACGATATCGGGCTTGTATTCCTTGATAAGCGCAACCAGCTCGGGAACGTTGTCCGCGTTAACAGCCGCGGTTGAAATAACGGTTTTGGTCTTGTCCTGCCACTTTTCTTTAAGCGCGTCGCACTTTGCTTTGGTTCTCGAAGCAATCATAATCTCCGAAAAAACCTCGCTGTTCTGGCAGCACTTTGCCACAACAACCGAAGCCACGCCGCCCGCGCCGATAATCAATGCCTTGCTCATCTTTTTTACCTCACTTTACTTGTTTTCGTTTATTGTACCACAAAAATCCGTTTTCACTCTTTCGGGGTTTCTCTCAAAACATCGCGCACATTCTGCGGGAGCGCAAAGCAACCGCTATGAACGAAACGGTTGTAATAATGCGTTTTGAGCCCCTGTTCAACCCACCACTCTGCGTTTTGGTCAAGAACGGGGTGATATTTCTTTGAAGCGAACCCGAACAGCCAGTGCCCCGAAGGATAAGTGGGAATATGCGCCTGATAAACGAGCGCGATGGGGAAGAAGTTCTTAATTCTGCTATGCGCACGCTTCATTGCCTCGGCATATTCATCGTAGAACGTGCTTTCGTGCTGATTTACGAGAATTCCGTCCTCGGTGAGCGCCTTGTAGCAGTTTCCGTAGAATTCCTTTGTAAACAAGCCCTCGCCGGGACCAAACGGGTCTGTCGAATCAACGATAATCAAATCGTACTCGTTTTCGGCTCTGCGGACGAATTTCAGTCCGTCCTCGAAGTAGATGTGAACGCGCGGGTCATCGAGGGAGCAAGCTGTCTGCGGGAGAAACTCGCGGCAAAGCTCGACAACCTGCCTGTCGATTTCAACCATATCGATATGTTCCACGCTCTTGAAGCGGCAAAGCTCGCGGATTGTTCCGCCGTCACCCGCGCCGATAACGAGGATTTTCTTGATATTCGGGTTCACGCTCAACGGAACGTGCGTAATCATCTCGTGATAAATGTACTCGTCCTTTTCGGTGAGCATAAGAAATCCGTCCAGCACGAGAATTCGCCCAAGCTCCTCGCTTTCGAGGATATCGATTTTCTGATATTCGCTCTGAACGCTTGCGAGGTGACGTTTAATTTTGATGGAAAACTTCACGCTTTGAGTGTGATTTTCGGTAAACCAAAGCTCCATAAAAACTCCTAATCAACAACTTCAAGATACTCAACCTTCATATCGCGGCAGCCCGTGAGGTTGCAGCCCTTTTCCTTGGCAAATCTGATGTAGTCGAGGATATCCTCGGTGATACGCTCGCCGGGCGCCAAAATCGGTATTCCGGGCGGGTAGCACATAACAAATTCCGCGCAGATTTTGCCTGCGGCGCTGTCGAGCGAGATTGATTTCTGCTCGGAGTAAAACGCTTGCTGCGGCGGCATTTCGACAATCGGGTTGATGTATTCGTGGTCGTAAAGTCCGACCGGTGACTTGCCGTAAAGCCGCTTTATCTCGGACAGCGCGGACATCAATCGCTCGATTTCAAGCGCGCGGTCAGCACCCGTGATAATCGCGAGAATGTTTCCGATATCGCCGAATTCGATTTGAATTCCGTATTCATCGCGAAGCAAGTCATAGACCTCAATCCCCGCAAGTCCCATAGCGCGCGTGTGAACCGAGAGCTTTGTGCGGTCAAACGCGTAAAAATCCGCGCCGTTGCAAAGCTCCTCGCCGAACGCGTAGTAACCGCCCGTCTGGTTGATTTCGCGGCGCGCGTAGTCGGTAAATTCAACGGTTTTCGCGTAAAACTGCTTTCCGTTGAGCGCGAGATTTTGTCGCGCCAAGTCCAGCGAAACCATAAGAAGATAGCTCGCCGAGGTGGTCTGCGTGAGGTTTATCACCTGTCGAACGTAGTTTGCGTTGACGGTTTTCGCGGTGAGTAGGATTGCGCTCTGCGTGAGGGAGCCGCCCGTTTTGTGAACGGAAACGGCAGCCATATCCGCGCCGCAGCTCATACCACTCGGCGGGAGATTTTCACCGAAGTAAAAATGCGTGCCGTGCGCCTCGTCACAAAGCGCGAGAAGTCCGTGCTTATGCGCAATTTCAACGATTTTCTTCAAATCCGAGCAAATTCCGT
>CAMEQX010000073.1 GCA_945933905.1 uncultured Clostridia bacterium | reverse complement strand
TCAAAATAATAATCGGTTTTAACTAATGTGTTGTGTTTTCGTATTTTCCTTATAAATGACTTGTATTAACATCACCCCTTTCATTTTATTATAATTAAATAGCATTTGTTTTTCTATGCAAGAACAGTTAAATTGCTCACTTTCATCACCCCTTTGTATTTTGTTATTATTAAATAGCACTTCGTTACGAATTAGCCTTTATATATCACCAACATTTTTGTATAACAAAAACGGTACCGTTATTACGCGATACCGTTTGGTGTTATTATTGAACGTGTTCTCTTGGTCGTAAATTGGTCGTAAGCAATGTCAGTATTACCCGACAGTAGGCTTTACAATCGCATTTATCAGACTTGCGGTCTCATCGTCGGGAACAGCAAAACATCTCTGATGCTTGCGGAGTCGGTCAAAAGCATAACAAGTCTGTCCAGACCGAAGCCAAGTCCCGCTGTCGGCGGCAAGCCGTATTCCAGCGCCGTGATGAAATCCTCGTCAACCTGAGCGTCGTTTCCGCCCTGCGCGCGCTTTGCCGCAACCTGCTTCACAAAGCGTTCCTTTTGGTCAAGCGGGTCGTTGAGCTCGGAGAACGCGTTTCCGAATTCCATTCCGTTGATGAAATACTCAAAGCGCTCGGTAAACGCGGGGAACTCGGGCTTTCTCTTTGCAAGCGGAGAATTCTCCACGGGATAATCGTAAATGATAGTCGGCTGAACAAGCTTGTCCTCGACAAACGCCTCGAAGAACGCGATAAGCACATCGCCCTTTGTTGACTTGTCGGTGATTTCCTCAACGCCCTTTTCCTTCGCGCAGGCTCTTGCGGCAGCGTCGTCAGCCCAGTCGTTGTAGTCAACACCCGCGTACTTCTTCACGGCTTCAATCATCGTGAGGCGCTCCCACGGCTTTCCGACAGCGATGTCCTTGCCCTGATAGATTACGGTATCGGTTCCGCAGACATTGAGGGTAACGGTTCTGTACAAATCCTCGATTAAATCCATCATCTGCGTGTAGTTCATATACGCCTGATACATCTCGATTGAGGTGAATTCGGGGTTGTGGGAGCTGTCCATTCCCTCGTTTCTGAAAATTCTGCCGACCTCATAAACCTTGTCGAAGCCGCCGACAATCAGCCGCTTTAAGTACAGCTCGGTTTCAATTCTCAGGTACATATCGATATCGAGCGCGTTGTGGTGCGTTTTGAACGGACGAGCCGCCGCGCCGATTTCCAGCGGGAGCAGCACGGGCGTATCCACCTCGACATAGCCGTGCCCGTCAAGGAATTTTCTGATTTCGGAGATAATGCGCGAACGCTTTACAAACACGTCCTTGACCTCGGGATTTGCGATTAAGTCAAGATAACGCTTGCGGTAACGCTCTTCCTTGTCCTTCAGACCGTGCCACTTTTCAGGCAGCGGGAGCAGCGACTTTGAAAGCAGCTTGATTTCGGTTGCGTGAACGGAGATTTCGCCCATCTGCGTGCGGAAAACCTTGCCCTTAACGCCGATGATATCGCCGATATCCCACTTCTTGAAATCAGCGTAATCGCCCTCGCCCACATCATCTCTGCGAACGTAAACCTGCATTCTGTCGGAAGCGTCTCGGATATCGAGAAAGCTTGCCTTTCCCATAATTCTGCGCGTCATCATTCTTCCCGCGATAACAACATCGGTGTTTTCCAGCTCGTCAAAACGCTCGCGGATATCCTTGTTGTAGGTATCAACAGGGAACTGCGTGATTGTATAGGGGTCCTTGCCCGCCTCCTTGAGAGCTGCGAGCTTTTCAAGACGAACTCTGTGCTGCTCGTCAAGCTCCTCTTGGGTAACTTCCTTTGTTTCCTCGTTTAGATTTGTGTTGTTAGCCATCGATTATTCCTCGTCTTCCTTCTTGATTTCCAAAATCTTGAATTTTTCAACGCCGTCAGGTGTTTCAACTTCAACCTCTTCGCCGACCTTGTGACCGATTATAGCCGCGCCGATAGGGCTTTCGTCGGACATTTTTCCGTGGTTGATATCAGCCTCTTTTGTGCCGACAATCTTGAACTCAAGCTCCTCGTCCATTTCAACGTCATAGAGCTTTACCGTGATGCCTATGCCGACCTTTTCCGTGGAGATATCGTCGTCGTCGATAATCTGCGCGTGCGCGAGAGTTGCCTCGATTTCGGCAATTCTTGACTCGATGATACCCTGTTCGTTTTTCGCTTCATCGTATTCGCTGTTCTCGGACAAGTCGCCGAAAGAGAGCGCGACCTTGATTTTTTCTGCAACCTCGCGGCGACGAACGGAACGAAGCTCGTTGAGCTCGTCTTTGAGCTGCTGTTCACCTTTGCGGGTTAAAACTGTAATAGGCTTGTTCATAAAGTTGTTCCTCCAAATTGTTTTTTCCAAAATCCAAATCCGCTCATAAAATGCGCGGTATTCGGACAATTATTCACTTGTTTCGGGAGCGGGTGCCGCGGGAGTGAGAATTTCGACAGCTTTTTGCAGCTGCGAGTCGTTTTCGCGGGAAATTGTGTTGAGCGATGAACCCGCGGGAAGCTCTGTAACATAATCGGGTTTAAGTCCCACTCCGTCATAGGACGATGATTTTGACGGGATAATTTTCGCGTTTGAGATGGTGAGCGCGGTTCCGTCGGGGAAGCTGTATGTCCCCTGAATAATCGCTTTTCCGTAGGTCTGCGTGCCGACAAGCAGCGCGTTTCCTTCATCTCTCAGAGCAACTGCGAAAAGCTCCGCTGCCGAGGCTGTTCCCCCGTCAACGAGAACCGCCATAGGCACGCTGATATTTGACGCGGAGTCGGTTTCGATAAGCGTTTTTCTGATGCCGTTTGCGTATTCTGCCGTTGCCGCAACGCAGGCGGGAAGCAGCTTGTTGAGCATCGATTTAAGCGGAGCAATCGACCCGCCGCCGTTTTGCCGAACGTCAAGGATAAGTCCGTTCAGCGTTGAGCTTGTAAGCGAACTGAGCGCGCCCGCGAATTGCTCGGCGGTTTTGTCGTTAAACGAGGAAATTCTGATATAACCTATTCCGTTTTCGAGCATTTCACCCGTAACCGATTCGATATCGATTTGCTGACGGATAAGGCTGACGTTGATTTCCTCGCCATTGCGAAGCAGCTTCATTGTGAGCTTTGTGCCGATTTCGCCCGAGATTTTGTTGAGAGCGGTTTTCTCCTCCATCGAGAGCAGCGATTTTCCGTCGATTTCCGTGATAACATCGCCCGCTTTCACACCGTTGAGGTGAGCGGAGCTGTTTGTGTAAACCTTTGTCACCACGAGATAGCCCGAGCCGTCCGCCTGAGCCACAAGTCCCGCGCCGCTTACAACGCCGCCCGAGGTCTGCTGGAGCTCGTAGTAATTGTTTGCGTCGAGATAGGACGCATATTTGTCGCCGATACCGCTTACATAGCCGTTTATAATGCCGTTTTCGATTGCCTCGTCGCTTATGGAATCGGCGTTGATATAGTTGTTTTTGACAACGGCGTCGATTTCGTGAAGCTTTTCGTAAACGCCCTCGTATTTGTCGGCGCTGCTGATTTTTGAGTTGTAGATGTTGAGCGACACCGTCCAAGTCAAAACGAAGGTGATAGCGCAGCCGATTGCGATTAGACTTATAGCCACGCCCAAAGGTATTCTTTTATTCACTTTTTTCTCCTCGCAAGATTTTTGCTGTTTCGTTAAACGTTAACGTATTTTCCCGTGCTGATAACCGTGCCGACAGCGCCCAAAATCGCGCCCGCAACGCAGTTTGTGAGAAGAATGAACGGGCTTATGCTGTCGAAGGGAATGAGGTCGAAGAAGCCGAACATTTCCCAAAGCGTGAGGTTGTCGGTAAAGAGCGAGAAAACCGAGTCATAGATAAACCAAGTCAGTCCCCAAGACGCCGCGCCCGAGACGATTCCGATAAACGTTCCTTCAACAAAGAACGGAAGCTTTATGAAGCTGTCGGTTGCGCCGACGTATTTCATAATCGAGATTTCGTTTCTGCGCGAGAAAACGCTGGTTCTAATCGTGTTTGAAACCACGACAACGCTCACGACAATCAGCGTCACCAAAATCGCTATTATGATTATGGTGAACGTGTTTCTGATGTTGATAAGCGCGCCCGCGAAATCGTAGGGAGCTTTTACCTGTTCAATTCCGTCAATGCTGGAAATTGCCGTAACCGAAAGCTTGATTTTCGACAAATCCTTGACCTTCACGAGAAACGTTTCGGGAATGGGATTTTCGTCGAGATATGAAAGCAGCTCGGAATATTCTCCCATATTTTCCTTGAAATTCTCGAGACCCTGCTCCTTGGAAATATATTTTACATCGGTGAGGTTGTCGTTGTTTTCGAGAATGCTTTGAATTTTAATTCTCTGCGATTCCGGAACGCCGTCCTTGATGTAGATTGTGATTTCGTTTGTATCCTCGATATTGCCCATAATGATGTTTACGTTCATCATCACAAGCACGGTTATATTGACCTGTAAAAGACTCACAAGGAGTATGCTGAACGAGGCGAACGACATTATAAAGTTCTTCCAGACGGAAGAAACGCCTTTTTTGATAAGATAGCTTACATTACTCGTCCTCATCGGTACCTCCGATAGTTTCATCGAACGTTATTGAGCCGCCCTCGATATTGATAATTCTGCCGCCGAAATTACGGACAAGCTCGTGCTCGTGGGTAATCATAACCACGGTTGTCCCGCAGCGGTTGATTTCCTTGAGCAGCCCGACAAGCTCATAGGAAAGCTCGGGGTCGAGGTTTCCCGTCGGCTCGTCAACGATAAGCAAATTCGGGTCGTTTGCAAGCGCTCTTGCTATGGCAACGCGCTGCTGTTCGCCGCCCGAGAGGTCCTTCGGCTTGGACTTTGCCTTGCCCGCAAGCTCAACGAGATTGAGCACATAGGGCACTCTTTGCCTGATATATTTGTTGGATTGGTCGGCAATTCTGAGCACGAAGGAAACGTTCTCATACACCGTATAATCCTGTATAAGCCGAAATTCCTGAAAAACCACTCCGATAGAGCGGCGGAATTTTGCTATTTGGTTTCGCTTGAGCTTTGAAAGATTATAGCCGTTTACGAAAACTCGTCCCGAAGACGGCTCAAGCTCGCGCATCATAAGCTTCATAAGGGTAGATTTTCCCGCGCCGCTTTTTCCGACGATGAACACAAATTCACCCTCGTTTATGCGAAGATTAACGTCAACAAGCGCGTCAACTCCGCTTGAATAGTGCATATTGACGTTTTTCATTTCTACCATTGCCATTGTAAATAAACCCCCGCTAGTGTAAATCAACCGTATTCCCCCGCTTTATTCTGGGCGGGGGAAAATAAGTAGGTTATCAGTATTTTGTGGGATTTGCCGCGAGATATTTCTTGACCATCAAAGCGATTTTGAAGATAATCGCGTGGTCAAATTCGCGCAAATCAAGTCCCGTGAGCTTCTTGATTTTGTCAAGACGGTAAACCAATGTATTTCTGTGAACAAAGAGTTTTCTCGAGGTTTCCGAAACGTTGAGGCTGTTCTCGAAGAACTTTTGAATGGTGAACAGCGTTTCGTGGTCGAGGCTCTCGATGGAATTCTTCTTGAAAACTTCCTTGAGGAAGGTCTCGCAAAGGGTTGTCGGGAGGTGATAGATAAGTCTTGCGATACCAAGGTTGTCGTAGGAAACGATATTCTTGTCGGTGTCGAAAACCTTCCCGACCTCAAGAGCGGTCTGCGCCTCCTTGAACGAGCGCGCCAAGTCCTTTACTCCGACAACAGGCGTTCCTATGCCGATGTTCACCTTTGTGAAGAACTCGCTTGCCAGCGTTTCGGAGATGCTGCGCGCAAGCTTTTCGAGGTCCTTGACTTCAATGTTGTTCTTGACTTCCTTTACGAGAACGATATCGGTTTCGGTGATGTTGAAAACGAAATCCTTGTTCTTGTCGGGGAACAGGTTTTGAATAACGTCATAAGCCGAAACGTCATTTGACGCGATTACGCTGATAAGGAAGACAACTCGTCCGATATCGCCGTTGAAGTGCAGCTCGCGCGCTTTCAGCGTGATATCTCCGGGGAGAACGTTGTCGAGAATTATGTTCTTGACGAAGTTGTTTCTGTCGTATTTTTCATCATAATACTGCTTGATGCCGAGCAGCGAGATTGAGATAAGCCCCGCGAACTTTGCCGCCTGCTCGTCGGTTCCCTCGACAAAAACGGCATAATCGGGCTTAACGTGAACGCCAAACGGCTTGTAGGTATAACCATCACGGATAAACACCTCATGCGAATCGGAAAGCTCGATTGAGAAAAAGTCGCTTCCGCCGCCGACCTTTGTTAAATCGGAGCAGGCGATAACCGTGCCGTTTTCGTCAATCACGCCGATTACTCTGTTTATCGCGTCCTTCATCTGATGAACAATTCCCTGAAAAAGCCTGTTTGACATCTTGATTTACCTCTTTCTTTTTTATGTACTCAAATTGTCGGGTGCCCCGGTTTAATTTTGGGGTAAAATTGCACAGTTTAAACCCCTGTTTTTTGTGCCTATCTCTATTGTACTAAAAAACACAAAAAAAATCAAGTGTTTTTTAGGTAAAATGTAAAATTTCCTTGTTTTTTTTGATAATTATTGAAAAAAATAGGAAAATGATATATAATATACTTATATAATAGCGTCTCAAGCGCTTTTTTACAAAATTTACCAACGAAAAGGGAGAAATCCAATGGAAAAGAAAAAGTATTATATAACCACCCCGATTTATTATCCCTCGGGACAGACCCATATCGGTCACTGCTACACCACCGTTGCGTGCGACACGATTG
>CAMEQX010000072.1 GCA_945933905.1 uncultured Clostridia bacterium | reverse complement strand
GGGTCTGCGGGCTCCCAGCCGCACTTGTCGCACTTGTAAAGCGGAACACCCGCGGGCTTCGGCTTTCCGCAGTTCATACAGAACTTGCCCTTGTTGACCGTGCCGCAGCCGCAAGTCCAGCCGCCGTTATCCGCAGCGGGCTTTTTCGTGCCGCACGACATACAGAAATTCCCGACATTCTTCGCTCCGCACGAGCAAGTCCACTCGTTTGCAGCGGGCTTTGCGCGTTCATTCCGCCGTTCTGCTGAGCCATATTCATTCCCCTAAAGCCCATCATAGCGCCGCCTGAGTTGCCGGCAGCAATCTTCATCGCGTCACCCTGAGACATCGACAGGTTCGCGGCAGCCATTCCGGGATCACGCATAACCGCGGTTCTCTGAAGCTGCTTAATCATCTCCTGGTCCTCAGGCGGAATGGACGGAGCGTTCATATTAAACGAACTAATCGTGATACCGCGAAGTCCGCCCCATTTCTGCGAGAGCTGCTCGTTGAGCGAGTCGCAGATTTCGAGGGTGTGAGAGGGGAGAGCGCTCGGTCTGACGCCGATATCCGAGAGCTTGCCCAAAGCGGGCTGAAGCGCGCTTATAATCTCGCTTTTCAGCATACTGTCGATATTGCTTCTGTTGAAGGTATCCGTGAAATTCGCGCAAACGTTTGTGAAGAACAAAATCGGGTTTACAATTCTGTAAGAATATTCGCCGTTGCAGCGCAGCGAAACGTCTATATCAAGACCGATATTCTAGTCAACAACGCGGAAAGGAATAGGGCTGGTCGTGCCGTAGCGGTTGCTCATAATTTCCTTGGTGTTGATAAAATAAACTCTCTGGTCAACGGGCGCAGAGCCGCCGAATGTAAAGCGCTTGCCGATTTCCTTGAAGGTCTGCATAATCGAGTCGCCGAGATTTCCGTAGAAAATGGAAGGCTCGCTGGACTGGTCATACACGAATTCTCCCGCTTCTGCACAAATTTCCGCAACCTTGCCGTTATCAACGATAAGAACGCACTGTCCCTCGTTTACGTTAATAATAGAGCCGTTTGAGATTACGTTGTCGGAGCCTTTGGTGTTGGAGCTTCTCTTGTCAACCTTTTTGAAGCCGCGCGCCGCGAGAATGTCCGAGCTTAATGCGTCACAATAAAAATAATCTCTCCAAGAATCCGCGAGAACTCCCGAAAGAGCGCCTATGCCTGCTTTTAATAAACCCATTGTGAAAACTCCTTTCCGAATTGAAAAATTCCGTTATTTTTATTATACAACACTTTTTCCCAAAAGTCAATAAAAAATTAGCTCCCCTATGTAAAAAATAGGGGAGAGCCGGTTAAAGCTTTTCGATTTTGTAGTAATATGTGTACATTTTCTGCACGGAATTTTCGAGAAAATAGTAGTGCTTTATGTACGGCACAAGCAGCCCGAGAAACAGTATCGTGAGGGTAATCGCGCCCCAGCCGCCCACGGTGAGCGTGAGTGCAAGCGATATCAGGAAAAACACCGCGAAAAACAGCGTCACCAAAAGGTGAACCAGCCGCTCGTGCTGATAAAACGCAATCCGCTGAAGCAGCTCCGCGCGCATTTTCAGCAGCTCCTCGGCTTCGTGTTCAACCGAGAAAAACTGCTCCAGAAGCGCGAGATAAGCCTTGATTTGTTTAGTCATCGAACTCCTCCAAAGCCGCCGTTGCCGCTTCCCATTCTTCCATCGCGGCTTCCTGACGCTTGCGGATTTCCTCAAGCTCCTCGGACATCTCAAGCGCCTTCTGATAATCCGAAAGCTCGCTCAGCGCCGCGTTCAGCTCGTTTATCTTCGCGTCAAGCTCCTCGATTTCCGCTTCAAGCCGATTAACCCGAGTATTCAGCTTTCGCCGCTCGGACTCGCGCTCTTTTTTCTGCTTGTAATCAAGCGCGTTCTCGGATTTTTTCGGCTTTTTCTCCTCAATTTTCGGTGCAATTTCCGCCGATTTTTCGAGATAATAGTCGTAGTTTCCGAGATAATTCTCCGCGCCCGTTTTGTTCAGCTTGTAAACTCTGTCCGCCAGCTTGTTTATCAGATAACGGTCGTGACTTATGATGAAAAGCGTGCCGTCGTAGTTCAAAAGCGCGTTTTCAAGCGCTTCGCAGGACGAGATATCGAGGTGGTTTGTCGGCTCGTCGAGCAGCAGGAAATTCGCGCCCGACAGCATCAGCTTCAGCAGCGCAACTCTTGCGCGCTCACCGCCCGAAAGCTCCGAGATTTTTTTGAACACGTCGTCGCCCTTGAACAAAAACGAAGCCAGCGCCGTTCGTACAGCGGTTTCCGTCATTCTCGGGTACTCGTCGTGGATTTCGCTGAATGCGGTTTTTTCCTCGTGAAGCCCGCGCTGCGACTGGTCGAAATAGCCCGTCTGCACCCGCGAACCGAACCTGAATTCACCGCAATCCGCGCTGTATTCACCGGTCAAAATCCTGAACAGCGAGGTTTTTCCGCAGCCGTTTCCGCCTAAAAGGAAAACGCGCTCGCCCTTTTTTATCTCAAGGTTAACGCCCGAAAAAAGCTGCTTTTCATCAAACGACAGCGCCAGATTTCTCGCCGTAAGCACGTCGTTTCCGCAGCCGTCCGCGCTCTTGAACGAGAATTTTATCGCGTCGGGAGCGTCCTCGGGCTTTTCGAGATTTTGGGCAATTCGGTCAATCTGCTTTTGCTTCGAGGCAATCGTGACGTAGTTGTGCGCCTGATTCCAGCGTTTTTGCTGCTCGATGATGCCTTCAACGCGGTTGATTTCCTTCATCGCCGCGTCATATTCCTTCTGCGCGCGTTCAAGGTACTCGGCTTTCAGTTCGAGAAACCGCGAGTAGTTGCCCTTGTAATCGCGGACGTGTCCGTTTTCCAGCTCAATCGTGCGCTCGGTTGTTTTGTCGAGGAAATAGCGGTCGTGCGAGATAACGAGATAAGCTCCGCGATAGTCCCCGAGGAACTTCTCCAGCCACTCCACGCTCTCGATATCCAAATGGTTTGTCGGCTCGTCAAGCAGAAGCAAGTCCGCGCCCGAGAGCAGCAGCTTTGCAAGCTGTAATTTTGAGCGCTGCCCGCCGCTCAGAACCGAGGTTTTCAGCGAAAAATCCTTCTCCGAGAAACCCAGTCCGCAAAGCGCCGCAGCAGTTCTGCTTTTGTAGGTTAAGCCGCCCTCGCGCTCAAACTGCTCGGAAAGCCGCGTTTGGCGCTCGATTGTTTCAAGCGAGTGGTCGCCGAAGTCGATTTTGTCGTGGATTTGCTCCAGCTCAAGCTCCATATCCTCAAGCTCCGAGAAAACCGTCAAAGCCTCGTCATAAAGCGTTTTTTCGCTGTCCTTGCAGGCAAACTGCTCCATAAAGCCGATTTTTATTCCGCCGGCAATATGAATATCGCCGCTGTCCGAGGTGAGCTCGCCCTTAATCAGCCGCAGAAGCGTGGTTTTTCCGCTTCCGTTCACCCCGACAAAGCCGATTTTGTCTTTATCGTAAATCTCGAACGTTGCGTCCGAGAACAGCGTTCTGTCCGCGAAGGACATCGAAACGCCGCTTAAACTCATCAGTAACATTTCAATCAGTTCGCCGCAGACGTGCTTTCAAGACGCTCGGGCTTGTACTTTGTGTCAACGAGGTAGGAGTTTTCGGTTACGCTGAGATTTGCCGAAAATTCATCAAGATAATTCTCATAATCCTCGCCCTTCAAATTCATCAGAAGGGAAGTGCGGCTGCCTTCAAGCCAATCTGTTCTTGTGGAAACGTCAAAACGCGCGATGACATAAACCTTGTCGTCAGCCTTGAGCGTTGCGGCTTTTCCGTCGTCCTTTGCGCTGAACAGGAAATCGATAACCTCTTTATCGATAGAAGTGGTGTTCTTCTGATAATACTTCAGAAGCTCCTCCTCGTTTTCAGCCTTGTCAACATCAAGCTTTGCGAGTTCCTCCGCGACATATTCTTCCTTTGTTTTGCCCTCGACGGGAGTTTTGTCGTAGTATTCTTCAATCTGAATTTTTGAGCTTTCGCGCTCTTTTTTCAGGTCAAAGTCATACTGAACGTCAACTATGCTGTCGCCTTTTGAAATGCGGTTTGCAAGCTCCTTTGCATAGTCCTCGACAGCCTTTTTGTCACTGTCGGAGGTGAGCTCGTTGCCCTCTGCGTCCTCAAAGGGAACCTCGAGAATATACGAGCAAGCGTAGTTTTCCTTTGTGAACTTGCTCAGCTCCTCCTCGGGAACAGGCATTTCGCCGTCCTTGTCATAGAGCTTGGAGAAAAGCTTGTCCTTGAGCGTGCTTGTGGTAATGATTTGTTTGTAGGAATCGCGGCCGATACCGTTTGATTCGTAGTATTGTCCCGCGGTGTCAGTCCCGTAGAAGTACTGGATATAATAATTTGAATCCTCCCAAACGCTCTTAACCTGAGCCGAGATTTCGTCGATTTCGCTCTGTTCGAGTGAAATTCCCTTTTGCTCGCACAATCTCTGAACTCCGACAAACTGCTTTACAAGGCGGAGAGTTTCGTCTTTAACCCACTGCGATGTGGATTTTCCGTCAATCGTTGTCGAGAAATAGTTGAAGGAGCTTGATGAACTCGACGAGCTTGATGAACTCGACGAGCTTGATGAACTCGAGCTTTCCGTGCTTTCCGAAGAAGTATCGTTTACAATATTATCGGCAAGCTTGTCGAGCTCCTCCTGTTGAGCAGCCTTGATTGCGCTCTGCGCGTCGGAATAAGCCGACTGCTGATAATAGAGATAAACGCCGTTGTTGATTTCCATTCCGTCAACGGTCATAATTTTTCCGTTGTCCATACAGCCGCACATTGATACGGCAACAACCGCCGCCGTGACAGCCGCCGCAATTTTCTTAAAGCCAAGCTTCATTTTTCTTCCTCCTAAAATGCTTTTATTCTGTTTCTTTCTGAATTTCCTTAACCGACATCAGCGTGTTTTTGCCGTTGTCGCGCCAGATTGTGTAGGTCATTGTCTTTTCGGGCTCGCTTTGGATACCGATATTCTGCGAAACCACGCTTATCGACGGCGGGTAATATTCAACCGTCAGCGTGAAAATTCCGCCGTTTTGCTCCATATTCGCAATACCCGGCGCGTAGCTCAAATAGCGCATATTATAGGAACAGGTATAGGTGTGGTTTTGTTCGCTGTAAATAAAGCGCGTGTCCGCCGTACCCGTTGACTGATGAATAATCTCGGAATTTGTCCCGAAAAGCTCCTTACAGGAAACGCCCACGTCATATTCGGGTATCAGCAGCTCGCCGTCGGGCGTTTTTTTGTAGCCCGAAATATCCTTGTTGAGCAGAATGTTCCACACCGCGCAGCCGACCTTTGCCGAGTGAGAGATATCCTTTTCATTTGAAAACGGCGCGATATCGTTTGCTACAACAGGCAGAATAAATCCCGTGAATTCTTCCTTCAGCGAGGTGTTGTCCATAAGACTTCCTATTCCGGTCACCACAAACCGAACAGACGCCACCATTCCGATAATCGCCATAATCACCACGAAAATCGCAAATCCGAAGAAAAATCTATGCCTTACGGGGTTATCCGCGACAATCGTTCCGTCGTCCTCTTCAGTGCCGAGGTCGGCGATATCCTCTTCGATTTCCGTCTGCGCGCCGAGCTCTCCGAAAAGCTCGTCAAGCACATTTTCGCTTGTTCTTCTTTTTTCCTCGCGCCGATAGGTCAGCGTGTCGTCGGGCTTTAGAAGTTCCTCTCTAATCTCGTCGGCGCGATTTTTTTTATTCTTTTTCGACATAAATCAACCTCTGATTTGTCCCTCTCCGTTAATCAAATACTTGTATGTTGTGAGCTCCTTGAGCCCCATCGGTCCTCTCGCGTGCAGCTTTTGCGTGGAGATGCCGATTTCCGCGCCCAGACCGAACTCAAATCCGTCCGTGAAGCGAGTTGACGCGTTTACATAAACCGCCGCCGCGTCGACAAGCCTCTGGAATTTCTCGGCGTTTTTAAGCGAACCCGTGACAATGCACTCGCTGTGTCCCGTACCGAAACGGTTGATATGCTCAATCGCCTCGTCCACGCTTTTCACAACCTTTGACGACAGCTTCAGCGCGAGGAACTCCGTGCGGTAATCCGTATCATCTGCGATTTTTGAAACCGAGATATTCTCGGCGGTTTTGCTGTCGCCGACAATCTCAACCTTGCCGTTCCAGCGCTCGTTCAGCTTCTCGAAGAACTCCTTCGCGATTTTCTCGTGAACGAGAATGCTCTCGATTGCGTTGCACACGGAAGGACGCTGCGTTTTCGCGTTATCGACGATATTCACCGCCGTTTCGATATCCGCGCTTTCGTCCACAAAAACGTGGCAGTTGCCCTCGCCCGTCTGAATAACGGGGATTGTCGCGTTCTCGATAACCGCGTGAATAAGCCGACCGCTGCCGCGCGGGATAAGCAGGTCGATGTACTTGTTAAGCCGCATCATCTCGTTTGCGGTTTCGTGGGAGGTGTCCTCGACAAGCTGAACGCAGTTTTCCTCTGCGCCAACCTCAGCGAGCGCCTTCCTCATCAGATTTACAAGCGCTTTGTTTGAATTTATCGCGTCCGAGCCGCCGCGCAGAATAACCGCGCTTCCCGCCTTAAAGCAAAGCGCCGCCGCGTCAACGGTCACATTCGGTCGGCTCTCGAAAATAATTCCGATAACGCCGATAGGAACGCGCTTTTTCACGATGCGAAGCCCGTTTGCAAGCTCGCCGCCGCCGATAATCTCGCCTACGGGGTCGTCCAGCGAAATCACCTTATCGACGCCCTCAGCCATAGCTTCAATGCGCTTTTCGTTGATTTCAAGGCGGTCAATCATCGCCTCGGACATACCGTTTTTGCGCGCGTTTTCGATATCGATTTTGTTCTCGGCAATCAGCTCTTGCT
>CAMEQX010000071.1 GCA_945933905.1 uncultured Clostridia bacterium | reverse complement strand
CCGTGTCCTTCGGCATTTTTTCAAGCTTTTCTTCAATCGGCTTGAGCGCGGCGGCAAAATCGCCTTTAAGCCCGCGCTCCATTCCTCCCGTGCAAAAGCTTTCCGTGTCGAGAAAATCCGCGTCCGTCAGGCAAGAATAAACATATCTCGTGAAAAAAGCATATCGCTCGATAAGCTCGCGGTCACGGGCTGTTTTGACGTCCGCGGGAAGATTTTTTTGAAGAAGCTCTGCTGCCTGAAAAAGCGCACTTTCCTCGGGAACTGCACAAAACTGCTCGAAACGCTCGCGGTGTTTTTCAAGGTCATCGGGAATTCTCGAAAGCGCGTCCAAAAGCGAGCCCTCCGCGGAAATATTGGTTGGAGAGCCGTTCTGCAAGCCGGCGTGATGCCCCGCCGTACAGTACTCCAAAAGCAGCGAAAACAGCCCGAAATATTTGCCGCTGTTTGCGCGTTTTTTTATCTCCTGAGCCGCAGCGCAGGCGTGCTCGCACGGGGACTTTGATATTCCGCGAATACGCCGCTGAAAACCGTCGCGAAACTTCCCGATATCGTGGATTTGTCCCGCATATCCCGCAAGCGCCCGAAACGGCTCAACGGCAAAGCTCTGCGCCAAATCCGCCGTTTTGCTCAGGTGCTCTGCGATGGTCTGCTCGGTTTTATCATCTCTGATGTGAGCAATAAACTGTTCCATAACCGTCTCCAAATAAAGTTGATATAAACCTTTGCATAATATTATACACAATGAACAATACTTTGTCAACACGCCTTGTCAAATTTCGGCGATTTTTCGGAATTTTTGGTTAAAACGCCGATTTTTTTCTTTGCCAAAAAATTTTTCCAAAAAATCACTCGCACTCGATTATGCTCACGGAAATGCGCGACAATGCGACTTGTGTTTTCGGGAATTGTCGCGGAAAGTATTTGCGAAAGCGCCCGAATTTTGTCTTCACCCCGAATCGTTTTCGTGTCAAAACGCGCGTTTTTCGCACCGCGAAGCATATCCCGAAAGTCGTCTGGTTCAATGAAAATATCCTTTTCCTCGTCGCAAACGGCATTGTATAAGCGCAGATTGTAAAATCGCAGACCTATGAAACATACTGTCGCTTATCCGCGCGTCAAGCTCGCCTCCCGCGCTATCAAAAGCAATTCCGACGACCTTTCTATTGACAAAAAGAAAAATTTGTATTATACTGAAAAAAATAACATTCTGAATTGAGGGAAAAATGATGCGAAAATTAAAGGCAATTCATATTCTGACAATCACGGCTGTGGTTCTTCTTGCAATAACAACGCTTTTCGGCGTATTTTCGTGGAATATTTCAAAGTCATTTGACGCTGTAAATCAGTACGGCGAAACGATAAAAATGTGGGGAAGCGGAATTTACGCCCGCGACAGCTATTTTAAAGCACCCATTTTCATCGGAAGCGATTTGACGGTGCTTTTGGTTAGTATTCCGCTGACCATAATTTTCCTGATAAACGACCTTAAAAAGCAAAACAAAACAAGCCGTCTGCTGCTTGTGTCAATACTTGCGTGGGTGTTGTACTATGCGATAAGCCTTTGCTTCGGCGTTACTTATAATGCGCTGTTTCTTGCATACACCGCGCTTTTTGTCTGCTCGTTATTCGCGTTTATTACAGGGGTTTACGGCGTGTCAAAGGAACGGTTTGAGGTCCCCGATTTTCTTACAGGGAAAGCTTACACAATTTTTCTGCTGCTTTCGGGTATTTCAACCTTTGTCGCGTGGCTGCCCGATATCATTTCCTCGTTTGGAAACGGAACCCTTGATTTGATTGAGGTTTACACAACGGAAATCACCTATATTCTTGATATGGGAATAATCAGTCCTACGGCGTTTATCTGCCTTTATCTGCTGAAAAAGCGCAATTCCTTCGGCGTGGTTTTGCTTTCGATATTGACTGTCGGAATTATCACGGTCGGGGCAATGATGATATTTCAGACAGGCTTTCAGATTGCTTCGGGGATTGATTTGCCTATACCCGCGCTTATTACGAAATCGTTGATTTTCCTGCTTCTCGGTGTTTATGCGATAATTCTTGTCAGAAAGCTGTATAAAAATATGAATAACGATTGAAATTGTCATAAATAAAGCAGATAAATCCGTTTTGCGCCGATGTTTTCAATCATTCCGCGCAATAAACCAAAAAATTTTGGAGGAAAAATGAACATTATACCGTTTTCGGATAACTTTGAAGAATACTTGAAAAACGATAATGTGATTGATTATGAGAATGATATTATCGCAAATCTTGCCGAATCGTTATTCCAAAAAGCCGACAGCGAGATTGAATTTATCAAGGCTGCCTATGAATTTGTCCGTGATAAGATTTCCCATTCAGCTGACATAAACGAAGATATTATAACTTGTTCCGCTTCCGAGGTACTGAAAGCGGGGCACGGTATCTGCTTTGCAAAATCTCATTTGTTAGCCGCTTTGCTGCGCTCGAAAACGGGACCTGTTTTAGTGGGTTACGAGTTGCTTATTTTTGACGATTAAACCTCTCCCGTGTTAGTATATCACGGGCTTTGCGGCGTGTATATTAAAGAACGCCAAAAATGGATACGGCTTGACGCGAGGGGAAATAAAAAAGGTGTAAATGCGCGGTTTTCTTTGGATGAAGAACAACTTGCTTTCCCTGTTCGCGAGGAAAAGGGTGAGGAGGACTGTTTCACGGTTTATCCAAATCCCGATAAAAAAGTCTTGGAGAAATTAACAAGAAACAAGACCAGAACAGAACTTTTCGATGACTTGCCGACCGAATTGATGTATAAATCTTAACAGCAGTTTTTGGGAACATTCTTTGCGAAATATCAAGATTTTTCTAGACTTAAACCCGAACGTATGGTATAATGAAATTGGCAAAAATCGGATTTTATCGGGAGGACAAAAGAAATGAAAGACAATGAATTTATCACGGCAAAAGGAGATAAACTTCGGTATTATCTCTCGGGTGAAGGAAAACGATTGATTGTTATGCTGCACGCGCAAGGCACTTCTTCCGTCAGCTATTTTGAAACGGCAAAGCAGCTTGAAAAATCCGCAAGAATTCTCCTTATCGACTATTACGGTCACGGCGGAAGCACTCACAAGGCTGAGCTGTATAAGCTGGATATCATAGGCGACGACGTTTATTCGCTTATCAAAAGCCTTACCGATGAAAAGATTACGTTGGTGGGACATTCCTCGGGCGGCTTAATTGCAGCATATATCGAAGCAAAGTATCATTGCTGCGAGAAACTGATTTTGGAGGACCCGCCTTTCTTCGCAAGCTTTGGAGAGCGTAGGTTTAAAACGTACAATTATGTTGATTTATCCACAATCTGCCACAACTTTTTAAATCAGACCGAGAAAAAGGATTTTGTTCTTTATTACTTTGAAAATCAGTATTCGTGGAATTTCTTCCCCGAAAAGAACCGAGAAAAAATTCGCGGGAAGTTCACGGCAAATGCGCGTAAATTCAGAGAAAAACACCCCGACAAATCGCTGAAGGTGATGTTCTGGCCTAAATTTGCGCTTGAGGCATTCAAGGGTATGAATGATTACGATGCGCTTTTCGGCGAAGCGTTTTACACAGACTCTTTCCATAGTCACATTGATTACGACAATCTGCTTAAAGAAATCACCTGTCCCACGGTATTTCTGAAAGCAGTGACAAATATCGGCGATGACGGAATACAGATGTGCGCACTTACAGACGATGATGTAAGCAGAGTCGGCGAGCTGATTTCCGACTTTTCTGTCGTTCGGTTCAAGTGCGGGCACGGAATACATATTGAGAAAAAGAAGGAGTTTCTGGAGCTTTTCAAATAACGTCAACGCCGAACATAATCTATCGAAAAAAACCGCCTTTTGAGAGATAAAGGCGGTTTTTGAATTTGATTGTTGTTGATAAATCTGTATTTATGGAGGAATAAAGAGCCCCCGAAGACCTGTTTTGCGGGTTTTCGGGGGGGGGATTATTATTCCCACTCGCCAAATGAAAGGCTAAACTAAACAATTTTGTTTAGATGATTTGATACGATTTGAATTAAAATGATAGGAATTATCCAAAGTCTATAAGCTATACAGACTTATGCTATCAAATTTCTATCGGGGGTTTGCTATCACAGTTCAGACTATTTGAACTTGCTTATCCCTCCTGTTATATTATAGCACAGATTATCACATATTTCAAGCGTATTTTTACCTGTATGCTGCTAAATTATCGTCACCGCTTCACCCCTCTCGCCCTCTGCTTCAAAAACTCCTGCAGCTTCTGCGTGAGCTTCAGGCTCTCAATAAAGTCCAGCACCTTTTGGTACATTGCTTTCAGGCTTCCAAGCTCATTTTTGGTTTTGCGGAGTTCCTCTCGGAGCGGGTAAATCTCCTGTACCTTCTGTTCAAGAGCGGCATTACTTGCCGCAGCTTCCTCGTTTTCCTTTTTCAGTTTTGCAATCTCGGCGGTCAGCTCGCTCTCCTTATTCTCGGCGGCAATCTGCTTCTTGGAGAGGTCGGTCAGCATACCGTAATCCTCTTTGGAGAGAGTAACCTTACCGCCGAACATAGTCTTGCCGGTTTCAATCTCGTCTATGGATTTGAGCTTTGTTGCCTTTCGGGCGCTCGTTTCAAGCAAGGTCTGTTTATCTGCAAGTGCGGCGGCGGTCTGCGTGAGAGCCGAGGACTTTTCTGCAATCTCCTCGTCCAGATGAGCAACCGCAGCATTCTTCTCTTGGAACTGCTCGTCCAGCCCGTCAATAACGGCTTCGACCTGTGTCCGCAGCTCCTCACGGTGCTTGAGAAGCCTATCTGCACTCTCGGCTTGCTCATCAAGCCGAGTGACCTCCTCTTTCTTCTCCTCAACCTGCTCCGTTATCTTGGCATACTCTTTGTACTGCTCCACCGTCAAGCTACCACGGGACTTTTCGGGGGCGTCGATTTGTATGCCGTGCCTATTACATATCTCGGTCAGCACCTTGCACTCAGCAGCGTTTTGCGCGATAGCGCATAATGCGCTCGCACAACGGCTGATAGTGTCCTTGCCACTGCCGTAACCCATTTCTTTGAGCGCCTGTGCTATGCCGTTTTGGGTGTCAACTCCCATTTTGTAATGCCCGACAGGTATGTAGTCGATATGCAGGTGCGGAGTTGCTTCATCAAGGTGTAGAACCGCATTGAAAACATAGAAATTCGGGTTGCGTTGCTGAAAGCCCTGCATATACTCCGTCAGGCAAGCAGTGGCAATTTCAGCATCAGGAGTTCCAACGCCCGTATTCTTCATATCGCCAATCTGCACCACATCTTCGTAGAAGCTCTTGCGCTTGTCGGCAGCGGTAACAACGGTTTGCGAAATCTTCCGCTTGAAAGTATGCTCGTAGTAGGTTGTGGTAATCTTCCTGTCGGGTCGTTTCTGCCTTGCGTTGTAACGCTCAACGGCAGCGCCGAACAGGTGTTCGTATGCTTCTTCAATAGGCTGTTGCACGAAAACTATGTTGTCTTTCGTTCGGGTATCGTCCACGTTTTTGGCGTTGAATTTGCGGTTGTTGTGGGTAAGGCTTCCCTTGCCTTGACAATGAGAAATGCGTTTTTCGCTCATAAGTATAATCTCCTTTCGCTGCGGTATTTTTACTGTTGTGCCAACAGTAACGCCATAATACCCTTGACATTGATTTCGCAGGCTGCAGGGTTGTGCCTTTAGCACAACCGGCAACAATCAAGGGTATGGCGCTCTCCGAGGGGCAAAGGGAGCGCCAGCGTTTTGCGCGACAGCGCATAATGCGTGCAAACCCCGTTCTCGCTCTCTGCTTGTCCTGCTTTCACACACCGACATCGGTGCTATTTTCAAAACTGAAAAAGAAAAGTGTGGAGCAATCGGCAAAGCGCTATGATAGTGGCAGGATGCTGCGGCGAGCAGTGACCCCATTTTCTTTTTTCAGCTTTGCAATAAAATTGCAATCGCCCGGAAATCGGTGGCTGAAAAGGGGTTGAATTTCTTGGTTGATTATGGTATAATAATCTCATCGACATATCGGAATTTGCGGAGGTGAATAGTATGGAAATCAGATTATTCAAACGAGAGGATGCCACAGAAACAGCACAAGTTATTGCTGAAACTCTAAAAAAAAGCAACAATAAAGATTATTGCGCAAAATATATTGATGACAATATAGCTTCACATTCAGCAGATGTACTGATTGAACGTGCAAAGGAAGGACATATGTATGTTGTATGTGATAAAACACGAATTATTGGGTGTGGTGCAATAGCGGGATATTGGGGAAGTACCACGGAAAGTATATTACTGACAATTTTTGTATTACCCGAATATCAAAGGAAAGGAATCGGAAAACAAATCATCCGAACGCTGGAACAGGATGAGTATTTTTTGAGAGCAAATAGAATTGAGATACCAGCTTCAATTACAGCAGTAGAATTCTATCGAAAAATGGGGTATGAATATAAAAATGGAATTAAAGAATTAGATGAAGAGCAAGTATATCGTTTGGAGAAATTCAGATAACTTCTCATAAGTCGAGCAGTTCACATATTCACATTCAGCCGCACCCGACACCGAGTGCGGCTTTGCCTTAATTTAGCGACAACGCCTCCAACTCCAAATCTGAAAAAAGAAAATGTGGCGATTTGGCGGAAAGGCGCTCGGATAGAGGCAGGGTGCTGCGACAAGCAGTGACCCCGTTTTCTTTTTTTCAGCTTTGCAATAAATTCGCAGTCCGCTAAAATTAAGGCAAAGCTGAAAAGAATTATAGGGAAAAATGAGCCGCTTTTGGTGTACAGGCGTACATTCCGCATAACCAAGCGGCTTGACGGGCTTTCCACAGATGTACGGCAGCGTACCTGCCTTGTACTCTGTACGCCATTGTAC
>CAMEQX010000070.1 GCA_945933905.1 uncultured Clostridia bacterium | reverse complement strand
GCAAATAACCTTTTCGGCTATTTCGGGGAAATCGACGGCACGGACGGCTGGGGAATTATCGTTGTGGGCAATCTTACGGACGCGCATTCCGTTGTAAGAGGCTGCCTGATGATAAGCATTCCCGTGAGCGTGGTTCTTCTCGGACTTTCGATTTTCATTTCACTCAGCATAAGCAAGAAAATCGTAAAGCCCATAAAGCGCACCACTCAACGACTTGAAAAGCTTTCCGAGGGTGATATTATGTCGCCTGTCGAGGTGTTTGAAAGACGTGACGAAACTCAAAATCTGTCCGAAGCGCTGAAGCACGTCTGCGATGAAATGAGCAAATATGTCGGAAATATCACAGATACCACAAGCGCAATGGCTGAGGGAGATTTCTCGTATAGCGACAGAATTTCCTATCTCGGCGATTTTGAGGCAATCCCGAAGTCGTTTGCAAAAATCAACGAAATGCTCAAGGATACGATTGACCATCTGAACGAATCCGCAAACAGCGTGCAGTCGGGCGCAAACCAAATCGCAAGCGGCGCGCAGACTCTTGCGGAGGGCTCTACAAGACAGGCAACCGCTGTTGACGAGCTTTCTTCAACGATTGTCGGTATCTCGGACGCGATAAACAACACGGCAAATAACGCAAACAGCGCAAGCGAGCTGAGCAGCAGCTGCTCGGAGCTTATGCGTAAGCAGGACGAAGCGATGTCAACGCTGCTTGACGCGATGACGACGATTGAGAACAAGTCCGAGGAAATCTCAAAGGTTATCAAGATGATTGAGGATATCGCGTTCCAAACCAATATTCTCGCGCTCAATGCGTCTATCGAAGCGGCAAGAGCGGGCGAATCGGGAAAAGGCTTCGCGGTTGTCGCAACGGAGGTCGGAACGCTTGCAGCGAAATCCGCAGAGTCCGCAAACTCAACGAAGGAGCTTATCGTATCAACGCTTGAAGCGGTTCAGACGGGCTCAAAGCTCGCAAAACAGACCGCCGATTCCATCAAGAACGTAACCGAGATTTCCAATCACTCCGCAGAGCTTGTCAAGAATATCGCCGATGACGCGGAAAAGCAGTCCGAAGCGCTTAAACAGGCAACTCAGGGCGTGGAGGATATCTCTCAGGTAATTCAGATGAACTCCGCGACCGCCGAGCAGTCCGCGGCTTCCTGCGAGGAGCTGAGCGCGCAGGCGCAAATTCTCGCAAGTCAAATCTCACGGCTTAAAGCCTAAATCAAATCCCCGCACCGTTTCAAAAGCGATGCGGGGTTTTTTATTAAGAATTCAACGCGTGCTTTTCAAGCAGCTTTATTCTTTCTCCGACAAAATCCGCAATCGCCGCGCGACGCTTGCTGTCGATGAACATAAGCGTTTTTTCCTCCGCAAGAAACTCGGAAATCTCCTTTTCAACGCCGCTCAGCTTGTCGAATTCAATCCAATCAAACGAGGTCACGAGCTTTAGCTGTTCGATATGCGTTCTCTTGAACGGCTTGCAAATCATTGTGTTTAACAGGTTTTCCGCGGGGTTGCAATAGCCGAGCGACGAGCCGCTGTCAAAAATCGGCGCGGAGCTTATCCATTCAAGCGTGTCGGGGTTTCGCAGAATGCCGAAATTGTTGAAATGTCTGTCTTGATTTGCGATAAGATAGTCCGTGACAATCATCTCGTCAAGCGCGTGTTCAATATCGGAAAGCCCGTTTTCCTTGCAAAGCGCGACGTAGTGCATATAGTCGTTGTGGTGATTTGGCTTTCGGCGGATTTTCATAACGTGATACGCCGAAACAAGCTCGCTTTCGGGCGTGACAAAATTCTCGCAAGCGCAAAAAGGCTCGCCGTACCGCCAAACAAGCGTGTACGGAATATGCGAAATCCCAAGCCGTTTCATAATCATCGAAGCAATCACCTCGTTAAACGGCTGCTGATGATACGGCGGCTCGCCCGCTTTTATCAGAAACCGCTTTCCGTCAAGGATTTCCCAGCGCTTTTTCAGGCAGCCCTCGGTTGTGACATCGGGCGAGCAAAAGCTCTCGGCAAGGCTCGGCGGCATTTCTCCGAACAGAATTCTGCCGAAATCCTCGGAGAAGGCGTTCTTGTGAAAGTTGATTTTATCCCAGCTCAAATCGCTGTTTTCGGGCTTTATCCAGTAAGCGTCCACAAGGCAAAGCCCGTTGCAGTCGGGCAGAAAAAGCCGCGTTGTGCGGACGTTCATCTCGTAGAGGATATCGCGGATTTTGAAGCGCTGCATAGGCATAGCGCGGTCCCGCCACCATTCGTTTAGTTCTTGACGATTAACAACTCCGTTCTTGATACGCACGCCGACAGGAAGATGCTCAGCCGAATAAATCTCGCCGATTTTTTCTATCATACAAGTCACATCTTTGAGTACAATTTCCGCGACAGGCGTGTTTTTGTGCATTAAAGTATAGTTTGTTGTTTCCATTGTTTCAACTCCAGTTTAAATAAACCTTTTTGTTATTATAACACGAAAAATCTCGGTTGTCAAGACAAATTTTTGTACGCTCGAGCGACAGAGTGATTTTTTTCGGCGGACTTGACATATTCCGCGGTTCGTGCTATACTCAAATAAACGAAGGAGGGACGAAAAATGCTGCCACAAACCGACCTTACGGCTTTGCGCTGGGAAGGAATTGAAGCGGGAAAGCCCACAACAACGGGCTCTTTCCTCAAAGCTGTTGAGGGAGGGGTTTTCTATAAATTGTCGCAGGCTGATGTTGTGATGAACAGAATTGTCGGCTTTGAGGCATTTTTTGAGGTGATTGCGTCAAGGCTGTTTCGGGCACTCGGGCTTGAGTGCGTTGAATATCAGCTTATTCGCGCGAAAATTCTCCTCCCGAACAACTCCCGGCCCATCGAAACACACCTCTGCGCTTCAGCAGACTTTCGCGGGAAATCCAAAAAGGAAACCGCCGAGGGACTTTGCCTTTTGCTGAAAAAGGACGGCGAAAGCCCCGAGGAAACGCTGCGGCGGCTCGGTTTTTCGGATTTTATCGACAAAATGCTGCTCGCGGATTTTTTGATTTGCAACAGAGACAGGCACGGGAAAAATTTTGAGTTTTTCACAAAAAACGGCGCCGCAAAGCTGTTTGACAACGGGTTTTCCTTTGTGTCGCCCTATGGAGAAAATCTTTCGCTTATCGAGAAATTTGACCCGCTGAAAGATGTGCCTGCAAACAACTTTCTTGGCTCGAAAAGTCTCGAAGAAAATCTACGGCTTATCGCAAAGCCGATTGTTGTAAAAAGGCTGAAAAGCGGCATAAAAAGCGAGCTTTTTCGGGATATGGAGGACTTGCCGCGGGTGGTTTCGGAAAAGGTTTGGGAGATTATTGAAGCGAGGTATGATTATGCAAAAAACCGAGAAATTCTTGTTGAGGGACAGTGACCTTAACGGCGAAATCATCGGCTTGATTTCGTATTCTCACGAAACAAAAATGTTTACAATCGAGCCCGTTTTACCGAAAAATCCCGAGCTTTTGTCGGAATATCCGCTGTCGTTTCAGCTGGCTCTGCAAAAGGGCTTGCGGGCGCTCCCTGAGGAATGGACGCGGCTTTGGATTTCCGACAGAGTTGTTCCGCCCGAGCGACAGGGCTTGCTTCAACGACTGAACGAATGCGGAATTTCCGAGTATGACGAATTCGCGATAATGAACCTCGCGCGCGGAAAAAACGCAATGCACGGGACATTTTGGGCGGACGCGCCCGCCTCGACAACCGTGGAATTTATCCTCGCGAACAGAGCGGCTGATTAGATTTTCGCGGTATCTTCGATTTCGCAAACCACCGAAATTTCTTCTCCGACATTGTCGTCTGCACTTGTAATGCACGCCGTCAAGCCAAAAACCATAAAGAAAAACAGGGCAATTATGAGATAATATTTCATCGATTTCACTCCCCGAAAAGTAGTTTTGTTTTCACCATAGATATTATAGCACAATGTTCTATGTATTGCAAGGTACATTGTATATAAATACAGCGAGAATTCTCACGATTTTCTTGGATATGTTTCACAAAAAACGGCGAGCCGAAAAGCCCGCCGTGCTGTTATCAAGCGCTCCGATTGGGAGAAGTGCATTTTGTAAGCGAATATGAGTGTTATTGCAGAGCGCTTGAGGTTGCCTTATTGAGTAATGTCCATATAAGCCGAGAAAGTTCCGTTGCCGTTGTCCTTTATTTCAAGGTATCCGCCGGTTCCGGGCTTTATGCGGCTGTGGATTTCGCTTGCTATTGACTTGTCGTTTGAAACCCAGAACTGATAGCAGATAGTTGTGCCGTCTCTGAACAGAGAAACGCCGTTTCTCGCCATATCAAAATCTTCAAAGCCGAGAATAACCTTCCACTGTTCGCCGTCGTCCTTGTAGGTCCACATCATTCCGAACACTCCGTCAGGGCATTCCCGCAGAATTTCTTCCTCGGACATATTATTTCCCGCAAATGTCTTAAATGTGCCGTCATCGTTTGTAACAATCGCAAAAGTGTCGCCTTTTGACTTGTCGAATTTCAAGGTGAAATAATTCACATTTGCGTTTATTTCATCGGGAACTGCGGAAATTTCATCTCCGTTAAACGTTAATTTCAGTCTGTCAACCTTTGCGCCAATGCTTGAGCCCTCGGGAATTTTCACGTCATCTCCCATGTTCGTGACGTGAATACGACCTGTATCCGCGTAAACATACTGATACTCCTGACCTGTCTGAAGCGTTCTGTCAAGCCCCTCGTCCCAGCTTTCAACAGGCATACGATATCCCGCAAATTCCCAAGCGGGCTTGTACCAAACAGTAAGCGCATCATTTGAGCTGTTGTAAGGAACATAAGTCAGCTTGCAGTTGTAGTACTTTACGGTTTTCTCCCAGTTTTGATACGAAAGATAGTCCTTAAATACATCAAGAGCCTGCTGCGCGCCGCAGTTCACGGAAACATTCTCGCCCTTTTCATAGCTTCCATCGTAAATTTGGTTCGCGTCAAGCCGCAAAACCTTATCCTTTGCGACATATACGACAACGCCGGAATCGTGCGTAACTCCATTTCCCCCGTCAAGTCTGATATAAGGAACTCCGTTCATTGTAAGCTCGGTGTTCTCGAAAACCTGCGGATAGCGCAAAATATACGCTTCCTCGTTTTCCGTCCACGGCGTATAGGTGAAAGGCACGGCGGTATCTTTTTCTTTACCGCCGCCGGGAATCCACTCGGAATACCGCTCCAAAATCTTATTTGCAGCGTCTGCGGTAACGGCGATAATCTTCGGCTCACCGAGATTTTTTATGCCGATTTTGTCAATCATTTCGTCAGCAAGCTTCTTCGCGTCAGCCTTTGAGTACACGGAAAGCTCCTTGTCGCTTTCGTAATTATCGTCAATCAAAGTGCAGTCGTCACAACGATAGCCGTAAACGGAACCGTACTTAAATTCCCCGCCAAGCGCAGCCTTATTCCAATAAGAAAATCTGCCCGGCTCGAGAATTACAATTTCATCATCGGTAGCGCAGTTGTATAATTTTTGATTTGGATAATAATCCGAATCGAAATCTTTTTCAAGCGTTATTTTTTTGCCGCCGAAAAAGAGCTTTTTGGTTTCTTCCCTATCCCACTGCTTCAGGGTGAGCTTTACCGCGGGGAGCTCGCTCGGCGCAGTCTGCGGCAAATTCATCTGCAAAATGATATTATCGCGAAGCTTTAGCTCGACTGTTTCATCATAAACGCTCTCCGCCGCACCGGAAATGCTCTCGTGCGCGACAATTTCATTCTTGCCGATTTTATTCATCGCGAACGGCACCGCAACCGCAGCCGCCGCGCAAAGTCCCGCCAGCGCAATCACAAACGGCGTTTTTCGCGATTTTTCCTCGCGGATAACTCTCGGTTTTTCCGCAGAAATTCCGCTTTGTTTTTCGGACGTTTTTTCAAATGCTTCGATAGCTCTGCTGCTGATTTCATCGCTGATTAAACCAATAGATTCAGAAATTCTGTTGATTTTCATAGTTCAATTCCCTCCTTGATAAGATAATCCCGAAGTTTTTTCCGCGTTCTGAA
Organism: uncultured Clostridia bacterium; assembly: GCA_945933905.1. Classification (GTDB taxonomy): domain Bacteria; phylum Bacillota; class Clostridia; order Oscillospirales; family Ruminococcaceae; genus CAG-115. The sequence goes on along the minus strand of CAMEQX010000070.1, from coordinate 932 downwards.
CAACATCGAATTCACCTTGTCCTCGCTGAACGAAAACCGCTCGGCAATTTCCTTCTGCGTGTAGAAATACACATATTTCAGCACGAAAACATCGCTGACAATCGGGCGCTGTTTCTTCAAAAAAGCGTCGATTGCTCTGCCGATATCGTTGTTGTCGGCGGACGCGCTTATTCGGTTGTCGGGCAAAATTTCCTCCAGCTCCGAGAGCGATACCGCAAGCTCCGACGAGCGTTTTTGACAGTTATTGTACTGCACGCGCTTCAACGCGAGATTTCGCGTAATCTTGCAGACATAGCCGCGCAGACTTTTCGGCTCGGTCGGCGGGATTGTGTCCCACAACCGCAAAAACGCGTCGTTCACGCACTCCTCGCTGTCCTCTGCGCTTTTGAGAATTCTTTTCGCGACATTCAGACAAAGCCTGCCGTATTTCCGCTCGGTTTCGGAGATTGCCGCCTCGTTTCTGTCGAAGAACAACCCGATTATTTCTCCGTCGTTCATTCACTTACCTCCTGTTTTTTTCCGAAAAGCCTTTCTACACAATAAGATACATTTTTTGAAGCGTTTTCTTTCATTCTCGGGGAAATTTTTTCTAAAAACGGCAAAGCCCTCGGTTTTCGCCGAAGGCTCTGCTTTTATGTGATGAAAAACTTAGAAGATTGCGATAACCGCGCCCTTGTAGGTGTCCTCGATGTACTTCTTGACTTTGTCGGTCTTGAGCGCCTTTACAAGCGCGTTTATCTTATCGGAGCTCTCCTCGCCCTTTCTCACGGCAATGATATTCGCGTAGGTCTGCGCCGCAGAGCCGCTCGCGTCCTCGACAGCAAGCGCGTCCTTTGCGTTCAAGCCCGCTGCGAGAGCGTAGTTTCCGTTGATTACGGCAAGCGAGCCCTTGTCACTGTTGTTGAACTGCGCGGCGACCGTATCCGCCTTAA
>CAMEQX010000069.1 GCA_945933905.1 uncultured Clostridia bacterium | reverse complement strand
GAGGAAGGGGACGTTGTTGCGGCGGGGGACACGGTTGCTCTTGTGGATAAAAAATCGTCCGCGGCGTTTATCCAAAGCCTCGGACGAATGAATATGCTGAATTTTGCGGCAGCCGATTTGGGTACAGCCGTCGCGCTTATTCCCGATAAAATCACCTCGGACTGCTCGGGGCGCGTGATTTCAACCTGCGGCTCAAACAGCGCGGTTCAGAGCGGCACGGGCATTGTCACGGTAGCAAACGGCGGCGAGCTTGGGATAGTCGCGGCGGTGAGCGAGCTTGATATCGCGAAGGTTCAGCTCGGGCAAGACGTGATGTTTACTCCGGCGGCTTATCCCGATGAAGTGTTTTTCGGCAAGGTAAGCGAGATTTCCTCCGCCGCGAGAAGCCGCTATAACGGCGCAGTGCTTGAAACGGTGGTTGACGTGAGGATAACTCCGTCTGTTCCCGACAGCCGCTTTAAATCGGGGCTTTCCGCAGACGTTTCGATAATTTTGTCCGAGCCGCGCGAGATTGTGGTTTTGCCGTACTCGGTGATTGAACAGGACGAAACGGGCGAGTACGTCTATGTTTTCGAGCAAGGGCAGGCTGTTCGCCGCGATATAAAAACGGGCGAGGAGTTCGCGGACGGCGCGGAAATCCGTTTCGGTGTTTCGGAAAACGATGAAATTTTCTCCGAGCCGAAGGCGGTTGAAGGAAAGAAATACGTTCGGATTGTGGGAGAAAATGCTTAAAATTCTGAAAAACATATTCCGCGCGAGAGTTCGCTCGGTGCTGACGATTGCGGGAATTGCCGTGGGAATTTTCTCGGTGACGCTGATTTCAACAGTCGGCGCGGTCGGCACGGAGCAAGTCAGCGCAACCCTCGTCACAATGGGCGTTGACACGCTTTTGGTACAGGCGGCGGCAAATTCGGTTTCGGTCACGCTCACGGGCGAGGACGTTTCTGAGGTGCGGAAAATCGACGGTGTTGCGGACGTTATGCCGCTGATGGCAAGCATCACCGAAGCAAAAATGATAAACCGCCGCGTTGACTGCTACGTCTGGGGTGTGGATAAATCCGCGGACAAGCTGATTTCGCTTCAGGCAAAGCACGGCAGGCTTATCACAAATTCCGACAGCGCCGCGCTTTCAAAGGTCTGCGTGATTGACGAGAGCTTTGCGATTGAGGTTTACGGCAGAAGCAACGTTGTCGGGAAGAAGCTCAGAATGTTTCTCGGCGGGAAATACCACGAATTCTCGATAATCGGCGTGGCGCAGTCGGGGCTGTCGTCGCTTCAGGGAATGCTGTCGAATATTATGCCGGGGTTTATGTATATCCCGATTACGACAATGCAGCACCTCTGCGGGAGAACAACCTACGACAAAATCGCCGTAAAAGTGAGCTCGGACAGCTTTTCCCCGAAAACCGTCACCGACGCGCTTGACCGAAAAAACGGGCACGTTGACGGGTATATCTGCAACAATTTGCTCTCGCAGAAAAGTCAGCTTGACGATATCCTGTCGATTGTCACGACCGCGCTTTCGATGACTGCGGGAATTTCGCTTGTGGTTTCGGGAATTTCGGTTATGACCGCGATGATGATGAGCGTGAGCGAGCGCACGCGTGAAATCGGCATCAAAAAGGCAATCGGCGCGCGAAAGCGGGATATTCTCGGGGAATTTCTCACGGAGAGCGTGCTTTTGACGCTTTTGGGGAGCGCCGCGGGAATAGTCGCGGGGGTTGCGGTATCGCTTGCGGGCTGCGTGATAATGGGCGTTCCGTTTTCGGTGAACCTCGTTTCTCTGATAATCTCGGCACTTGTGACAGCGCTTTTGGGAGCAATTTTCGGCGCATACCCCGCGGCAAAGGCAGCGAAGCTCAATCCCGCAGAGGCGCTCAGAATGTGAGAAAATGCGTGTTTAACAGCACGCTCTACATAGAAACCATCGCCCGCAAAAGCTCGACAAAGCAAAGCCAAAAGTTCATTCGCGGGATATCGTCCTTCGCGACAATATCCGACCGAAAAACCTCCGCGCCGTCAACGGTCACGAGATATTCCCCGACAAACTGCCCCTTTTCAACGGGCGCTTCAAGCTGCTCGACAAAGGTGTATTCGTACTTCACGTCCTTTGCGCGACCTTTTTTGATAACGCACTCCTCGCCCTGATGCTTGATAATCGGCGTGGTTTCGGGGAGCGTGCCGCGCGTGACTTTTATCGGCTTGAGGTTGTTGAAATTGATTTCGGGTGAAAACAGCTCAAAGCTGCCAAAACCATAGTCAAGGAGATTTTCGCAGACATCAAAGCGCTCGCTGTCCTCCGCGCAGCCGAGCGTTACCGCGACCAGCCGCATATTATTCCGCTCCGCGCAGACCGTCAGACAGCAGCCCGCAGCGTCCGTTGTGCCGGTTTTTCCGCCGAGGATACCGTTGTAATAACGAATCATCTTGTTTGTGTTGACAAGCTGCGTTTCGCCGCCGCGCAAGTAGTCCACCCACGTCAAAAACCACCCGCGCAGTACCTCGTGCTTCATCAGCTCTGCGGTGACGATTGCGATATCGTGAGCCGTTGAATAGTGCCCGTCAACGTCAAGTCCCGTGCAGTTTTTATAGCGCGTTGAGTTCATTTTAAGCTCCTTTGCGCGCTTGTTCATCAGCTTGACAAAAACCGCTTCGCTTCCCGAAACGCGCTCCGCGAGGGCAACGCACGCGTCATTCGCGGAGTTTACGATAACCGCCTCGAGCAGCTCCGCGACCGTCATTTCCTCTCCCGCAGTCAGCCAGATTGTCGAGCCTTCGGTTTTCGCCGCTTCGCCCGAGACTTTGACTTTTTCCTCGAGCGTGAGCTTGCCTTTATCGATTGCCTCGGCGAAAAGGAGCAGCGACATTGTTTTGGTGACGGACGCAATCGCCAGCTTTTCATCGGAGTTTTTTGAGTACAGAACTTGACCCGTGTTCGCTTCAAAAAGGATTTCTGCTTTCCCCGAGGAAGCGGGATTTCCGCTCTCGGCAAGCGCGGCTGAACCCGTGAAAAACAGCGTGAGCGCGCTCAGAATTACACATAAAAATCTTTTCATAAAAGCTCCTTTTCGGTTGAATTTTCACTAAAAATATATGACTTGTCTTGCGATTTATGCAAAATAAAAGCACGAGAAGACAGTCTCTCGTGCTGAATTTTATTCTTCCGAACCCTCAAGGAAATAGCTCGCTTCCATATCCGCGACCGAAAGCGCGAACGCAAGCGGGTATTTTTCGAGCGCTCTGCCGATTGTGTTTTTGTCCTCGGTGCCTGAGAAGCCCATATGCCAGCGGATTGCCATAGCCTCCTCGCGCGTCAGCCGCATAAATCCGCTTATCATATAGACACTCTTTTCGCCGTGACCGTAGGGAAGGCTGTCGCGGATTTCATAATACGGCACCTTTTCCCACTGTCCTGTTTTGTCGTTTTTGGAGTTGCGGTAGGAAACGTGGTAGATGTTCACCTTGCACAAATCGTGGAGTAAAGCCACAATCGCCGCGGTTTCCGCGCTCGCCTCAAGCTTGTACATATCCTTCACGCGCCCGCGCTCAAGATACGCGACAAGGCACTTATAAACATTCAGCGAGTGCCGCAAAAGCCCGCCCTCAAAGGCGTTGTGATAGCGGGTTGACGCGGGCGCCGTGAAAAAATCGCTCTTGTTTTCGAGAAAATCAAGAAGCTTGTCTGCGCCCTCGCGCTTTATGTTTTCGTTGAAAATCGAGATAAATTCTTCTTTTTCGGTCATTTTACTTTCCTTTCAGCAGAAGATAAACTCCGTCGCTCTCCGGCATCATCAGCGAAACCTTGTTCTCGGAAATCGCCAGCACCGCGGGCTTCACCCCGAAATAATCCTTTGCGCGCTCACCGTTTGTTTTGATTTCTTCCGAGTTGATGTAAGCCGGTCTTTCCTCGGAGAATTTATCAAAAAAGTTCTTCCTCGGCGTTTTTGCAATAACAGTCGGCTGAAAAAACGGCTCGTTTGCATTGCTGAGAACATCGGCGAGAATATCGACTTCGTATCCTGCGTTGTCTGAAATGCAGTCGATGATAAGCAGCAGCGGGAACCAATCCTCGTTTTCGCAGTCCGAAAGCGCTTTTTTCAGCTCTTTGACGATATCCTGCGGCTCTTGCGGGAAAACGCACTCGCACCCGAGAATTTTCTCCGCTGTTTTTACCGTCGGCAGCATATCGCTGTACTGAAAATCCCTGAACTCAGGATAAAACCTTGCAAAAGCGCGGTCTATGTATTTCGACAGCCTTTGATAATACTCCTCGTCAAACGGCGTGAAAAGGTACGCTTCGTCCTTGAATTCCTCGGAATTATACTTTTCCGTCCCGAAATATTCCTCCGCGCACGCGTCAACATCTGCGGGATAAAAGAACTCAAAATTGTGGTGATTGAAGTCGTAATAATCCCGCGCAAACGCGTAGCCGAGAAAGCTGAAATGATAAACCGCAAGCTCTCCGTTCATCGCGATTTTGAGGAATTTTCGCAAATCGGGGGGATTTCCGCTCTTGACTTTCTCGATTACATCGGGAAACGGCTCGAAGAAATCCCTGCTGTAAAGGTCGTGCTCGATACACCAGCGCAAAAACATCGCGATATGGTTTCCGCCGTTCATTGTGCTAATCGGCAAATCCTTCTCGAGAATTTTTTTTGCGTGGTCAGCCATCACGTCGATATGATTGTACTCCTCGCAGACAGGCTCGCGGTGGATATCCACAACGTGCGAAACGCCGCTCATTCTTTCAAGCAGCGCGTGGGTGTCGTTGTCGCGCTTGAACAGCATTTCATCGCGGTAAATAGGGAGAACCTCGAAGAAATTCACCCGTTCTCCGTTCGGCAGCTCGCAGAAATCCGCGCCCTGTTCAACGTCCTCGGGGTAAATCAAAAGCGAGCCGCAAAGCGCGGTGTTCTCGGCAAAGCTCTCGCCGTTATCGACCGTGTGTCCCCAGCCCAGCCAAGTCTCGCTGTTTATCGGAAGCCGCGCCAGACTTTTGAGCATACCGATAGGCCAGAACCATTCGTCCTTGTTCTCGCCGAGCTTCCAGTCGGGCGGAAGGCAGATTAAAAGCTCCGCTCTGCCGTGTTCCTCGGGGTCAAGCTCCGCGGGGATATCCATAACGTGCGCGCCCATTCCCATTGTCAGAAGCGTGTAATAATTGCGCTCCTTTGTCGGCGGGACAACGCAGATGTCGCAGTGAATATCGGGCGACACAATCTCGTGGAAAACCGTGGGAAAATCGCCGAAATACTCCTTGATGTGCTCCTCGATAGCCTCGGCTTCTTCCACACTGTACATTTCGGGGGCAAACTCATCGCTCTCGGACACGCCGTTTAGTTCATCGAGCGCCGCGTCGATTTTCTCCATATACAAATCGGCGGCTTCAAGGATTTCATCGGACGGATTCATATTCATTGCGCGGGCAAAGGACACCTCCGCGCGCTCGAGGATAGTTCTTTTGAGCTCGTCGTTATCCTCGCATTCCTCGTCCTCGGACACCTTATAGAGCGCAATTCCCATACGGAAATTCCACTTATAGTCGTCCTCAAGGCGCTTTCGCTGTCCCTCGAGAAGCGCGACGGCTTTTTTGTATTCATCGAGATTGAAATAAGCCGAGCAAAGCATATTGAGGATATCGTCATCGATAAGGCTGTCGGGGAGCGCAGTGACGGTTTCCTCGATAAGCTCGTATTCCTCGTTTTCCTGAAGCTCGCGCAGCTTTATTTTAATCGTTTCCTTGTTCAGTTTCATTCGTTTCACCAACAGCTCTGCTTTGTTTTTTGCAGAAAATTTCAGTTGCCGTGAGTTTGAGTACAGCAAAGCTGTTCAAAATCTGCTCTGAGATAATGCACTCGCCGCCGTTTTTGTTATACTTTTTGAGGATATGGCTGAAGCCCGTGATTTTGTCGATACCGGTGATGAATTCGATTGTGCCCGTGCCGCCGACAAATTCATATTCCGCTTCAAAAAGACTGGCGTTTTCCTCTCCGGGCACAACTCCGTAAAGCCTGTCGATTTCAAAGGCAGCCTTGTTGTTCTTTTTGATAAGCTCGATAAGTTCGCTTTTGTTTTCACCGCAGCGGAAATAAAACTCGGGATTTCCTCCGGTGAGGCAATACCCGAAAAGCATCGGAGCGATATAGGGCTTGTCGTCGTTTAGGAGAGCAAGTCTGCACATTTGAGCGTCGTTTAAAACGGCGTTGATTTCGTTTATGTCCGTGATTTCCTCTAATATCATTATTGAAAACCCCCTTTTCGTCTTAAAAAATGCGCCCGCAAACCGAGAAGCTGCGGGCGTTTATGACGTGAAACAGGCTCTTATGCGTTCGCTTTCTTTGCGAGCTGAGATTTGATACGAGCAGCCTTATTCTTGTGGATAAGACCCTTGCCCGCAGCCTTGTCAACGTTTACTACGGCAGCCTTAACTGTCGCAGCGTCTGCTCCGTCCTCGCGAGCCTTCTTTATCGAGGTTCTGAGAGCGGACTTAGCGCTCTTGTTAGCCTCATTTCTAGCCTGAGAAGTAAGAACTCTTTTCTTTGCGGATTTAATATTGGGCATTTTTTTCACCTCCGTTTAGATAATTGATTTATTGACTGAATTTTGCAAGAATTTTCGGGAAAAATTATTTATATTCACCAAAAACCCCCGCCATTTCTCTAATTTCATCAATTCTGGCAGGTTTTTTCTCACAGTACTAGATATTATAACACATTTTTCGGAAAATTTCAAGGGGGTAAACGAAAAAAATGCGAATTTGCTTGCATTTCGATGAGATTTCGCGCGGAGAGGGGGAGCTGCGGGGAAAAAGCGCGGTTTGCGCGCGGGGGCGCGGTTCTCGCGGAAAATTCGCGCTTTCTTGCATTTTTGAGCTGAAAAGGCGGTTTTTGCTTGATTATCGGAGAAAAAGCACGTTTCTCGCGGGAAAAGCCGCGGATTTGGACTTGCCGAAAATACCGCGAAAATTGCGCGATTTCTTGTATTTTT
>CAMEQX010000068.1 GCA_945933905.1 uncultured Clostridia bacterium | reverse complement strand
CTTCTTCTCCGCGTTTGCCACGGCTGACGCGGGAACCGAGCCTGTTTTGAGCTGATAAGGGTTGTTGGAAATGCGCTCAAAGTTCACCATCTTGCCTGTTTCGCCCTTCAGCGAAAGCTGCACGCCCTCAGCGCCCGCGTAATAAGCCTCAGTGATGTCGCGGCGCGAAACCAAGTGTGACGCGCACCTTTGCAATGTCGAGAACACAATTCCTCTTGACTTCACGCCAAGCTCTCTGCCTATCAAATCTGACAGGTAAAGCGCCGTGCCGCCGAGCATTTTGTGGCCGAAAACATCCTCGGTGAGCGAGCGGTTGGTCTCCTCGCAGACGTATTTTCCGTCCGCGGTCTTTATTCCCTCGGAAACCGCAATCGTGATAACCTTTTTCACCTTGCGGATTTCGGAGATTTTGTTCATAAAGCTGTTGTAATCAAAAACGGTTTCGGGCAGGCAGATGAGGTCGGGACCGTCGCAGTCCTCCGAACGCGAAAGCGCCGCCGCTCCCGTGAGCCAGCCCGCGTCGCGCCCCATAATCTCCACAACGTTTATCGACTCAAGGTCATAAATCCCCGCGTCGCAGATTATCTCCTTAACCGCCGCCGCGATATATTTCGCCGCGCTTCCATAGCCGGGCGTGTGGTCGGTCATCACAAGGTCGTTGTCGATGGTTTTCGGCACGCCGATGAACGTGATGTCGCTGTTTATCGACTTTGCGTATTTCGCCAGCTTGTCAATCGTGTCCATCGAGTCGTTTCCGCCGATGTACAGAAAATGCTTGATATCAAGCTTCTTCAAAATCTCGAAAATTCTCTTATAAGGCTCCTCGTCCTTGTTGAAATCGGGCATTTTATAGCGGCAGGTTCCGAGGAAGGAAGACGGCGTGCGCTTCAACAGCTCAAGGTCGCTGCCGTTTCTGATGTGCTCGGACAAGTCAACATAGCGCTCCTGTAAAAGCCCCTCGATGCCGTTTCGCATACCGTAAATCACGGGGCAGCCCAAATCCTTCGCCGTTTTGAACACTCCCGCAAGACTTGAGTTTATAACGGACGTCGGTCCGCCCGATTGACCTACAATTACATTTCCAAGCTTCATTTTATTCTCCTTTAATTTGCATACCAAACAATACGCAAATTTTAATAAAATTGATAAACACTTGCTTTTATTATACAATATTTTCCTCGGAAATTCAAGGGCTTTTGTCGAATATTTTTCTCACTTGTCCGAAAAAATAACGTTGAGGTGATTATTTTGGCTAAGAAAAATATGAAACACCACTACACTCACGACACCAAGGACGGCACGCCCGTGCCCGAGCTTCAGGGGAAGGCAAAATCCACGAAAAAGCGCGCAAACCCGATTATCGCGGGGACTGAGCCGCCCGCACAAAAGGTTTGGCACAACGCCGTTCTCCCCGAGGAAGCCGCAAAACCGCTCACCGAGGGCACGGAAAAGCCGATTTCGAGCGTCTATCCCGTAATCGACACCGACCTTGCCCGCGACAACATCGAAAACGATATTCCCGAGGCGGACTTGAACGATTTATAGCGTAAAAGCGGGCTGAAAAAGCCCGCTTTCGTCATCTTATTTTACGGATATTCTCAACGCAGCCCTCTGCCATAATTCCCGCAAGGCGCGCCGCCTGTTCAACGGGAACATTGCTGCTGCCTGTTCTCCATTCAACAAAAACGTTAAAAAATCCGCCGACAATATACCCCGAAACCATTTCGGCAATCCCGCGCTCAAGATTTGCGTTTTGTGCAATAAGCTTGTCCGCAATCTCGCCCGCAATCTCCTTCAGGCACGTCATAAACACACCGCGCATATCCATTCTCACGCGGCTGAAATAATAGTCGAATTCAACGGAAACCATCTCATTCAACTCGATAAAAACATTATACGCGCTTTTGCGGATATCGGTCACGTCAATTTTAAGAACAACCTCGCTCAAAAGCCCAACAATTTCGCTTTCGATTTCAGCGATAATGTCGCTTATGCTGCGATAGTGCGTGTAAAATGTACGGCGGTTTATGCCCGCTTTTCGCGTAAGCTCGCTTATCGTAATATCGGAGATATCCTTCTCCTCCATTATGCTCAAATGCGCTGCTTTTATCGCTTTTTTTGTTTTGAGAACTCTTTTGTCGGTTTCACGCCGAGTTTTTTCTTCACCCATACAAAATACCTCCCTAAACCTCAAATGTGCATAATTCTATTATATAGAATTTTTGGGAGATTGTCAACCACATTTTTGATATTTTCTTCAACAAACCGTGCTTAATCGTCAAAAAGCACAATTCTTCCCACTTTAAGCGTTTCGGGAACCTCAATCACGCGCTGATTTGCGCTTCCCTTCCAGTGAAGCTTCTCGTCAAGCAGCTCTTTCTTGAACTCCCCGTCAACGAGCACATCGATATACTCCATAATCTCAAGCTCCCTGATTTCATCGAACGAATACCCCGTGTAAAGCCAGATGTTCTTCTTCGGGAACAGCTCGCGCGCTTTTTTCGCAAGACGCGTGATTTCAGCGCGGTTCTGCGGGTGGAGAGGGTCGCCGCCGCTGAACGTCAAACCGCTTATATATTCGGGCGCAAGCTTCTCGAAAAGCTCGTTTTCAGCGTCCTCGTCAAAGGGAATTCCGCCGTTTATGTCCCAAGTAATCGGGTTCTGACAGCCCTCACATTTGTGATTGCACCCCGCAACCCAAAGTACCGTCCGCAAACCGTCGCCGTTGAGCATATCATCGGTTGTTATATTGTGATAACGCATATCTTCACCACTGTCCGTTACATACTCTTTCTGTCAGCAATTTCAGCCATCTTCGCTGCATTCAGGCGCGTGTCGCCCTTAACTCTCGAATAGCTCAGATAACCGTTCATTCGGTCAATTTTCGTGAGGTTCTTCGAGCCGCACTTGGGGCAGACGTCCATCTCAAGCTGCTGATAACCACAGTCGTCGCAATAAGCAAGCGACAGGTTTACGCCCTCATAAAAGCCCTTTTGCATTGCCCTGCGGACAAGCGATTTTACAGCGCCCTTGTTGTAGTCAATCGGATAGCGAACATACTGGATTTTGCCGCCGTTGAACAAATTCCAGAAACGCTCTTCCCTGTCCTGCTTCTGAATAGGCGTGATGTCCTCGGCAACGTGACAATGGAAAGAATTGGAAACGTACTCTCTATCGGAAACGTTCTCGACAATGCCATACTTTTTTCGGAACTGCTGGATTTGCAGACCACAGAGATTTTCAGCGGGCGTGCCGTAAATCGCGTAGAGGTGCCCGTCCTCCTCCTTGAACTCCTGAATACGCTTGTTGATGAACTCCATCGTTTTCAGCGCAAAGTTGCCGTCCTCGGCGATGGATTTCTTGTCGGCAAGCTGCTCCAGCTCGTTGAGCGCGGTTATACCGAAAGAAGCGGTCGCGGCGTTCAAAAGCGGCTTGATTTTGTCGTGAATTCCCAGATGTCCGCCCAAGAAGCCGCCCTCGCAGTAAGCAAGCGGGTTTGTGGACGCTTTCATCTCGCCGAGATACTCGTAGGTGCGGCAGTGAATACGGCGGATTAAGTTGAGGTAATAATCAAGCACCTCGAAGAAATCGCGGCTCTCCTGCTGCGCCTTCGCGTAAATCATCGGCAAGTGCAGCGAAACCGCGCCGATGTTAAATCTTCCGACAAAAATCGGCTTGTCCTCATCGTCAGCGGGTTTCATTCCGCCGCGCTCGTACCACGGCGACAAAAACGCGCGGCAGCCCATCGGGCTGATGATTTTTCCGTACTTTTTGTACATCTCCGCGACATATCCATCACCCGTGAGCGACAGCCAGTCGGGGTACATCGCCTTTTGCGAGCAAGCAATTCCCGCCTCGAAAACGTCTTCCAACTCGCAGCCCTCGCCGTGCAGCTTTTCATCGTACAGGAACACAATTTTCGGGAAAAGTACAGGCTTTTTGCAGGTTTTCTTGCCCTGTCCGTTCTTTCTCACTTCGAGCATTAAAATGCTTGCCATTTTCGCGAATTTTCCGCGTCCCACGCCGCAGGTCATTGTGATAAACGGGTAATCACCGCGGCTTGACGAAACGGAATTGAACTTGTACTCCCAGCCCTGAAAGCCCTGACGGAAGTCAACCTCAACGTCCTTCATCGCCTCTCTGTCGGCAGCTTCCTCCGACAAACCAAGGCTCAGATAGCGCTCGTACTGCTTATTATAAGTCTTTTCGGCATACGGCTCGAGGAGCTCGTCCACGCTCGGCACGGTGAACCCGCCGTACTGCTGAGAAGCCGCCGCCAGCGTTACATCACCGATTACGTCAAACGCGACCGCAAGGGTTTTCGGCTCGTTGTACCAGAGGTTGCCCATCTCAAAGCCGCCTTCCATAACGCTTTTCATATCAAACAGGCAACAGTTCATCGTATCGCGGCGCGCACTCATATCGTGAACGTAAATATACCCGTCGCGGCAAGCCTGAAGCTCCTCGGCGGTCATAAAGAATTTCTTGTACAGCTCTTTGTTCAGCTCGTTAAATATAAGAGAACGCTTTGTTGAAACAAGCGCGGAGTCCGAGTTCGAGTTTTCCTTGTCGCCGATGTACATAATCGACTGCGACTTCACATAAACCTCGTCCAGCATATGAACGAAATCCTGCTTGTAGTTGCGGTAATCCTTGTAGCTTTTCGCAACCGCGGGATTTGTCGCTTCAAGAGCGCCCTCGACAATGTTGTGCATCTTCGCAATCGGAATTTCGTCCTCACCGTATTCCATCGCTCTGTCCGTGACAAACTTGCAGATAAAGGTCAGCTCCTCGGGCGTGAACTTGTACATAACGCGCGTTGCCGACTTGTTGACAGCATTCACAACCTTCTGAACGTTGAAATCCTCTCTTGTGTTATCCTTTTTGATAATACTTATCATCTAAAGCACTCTCTTTTCAAATCGTTTTCAACCACAAGAAATTGTGATTATGTATAATTATAACACATTTTATTGTATAGGTCAAGGCATTTTTTGCTTTTTTATCGATAAAGTAAATTTTCGTCAAAATAGATAAATTTGTATCGAAAATCACTCTGCGGACGGGTGTTGTGCGCTTATATAATCGTTGATTGCGCTAAGGAATTTTTTACCATATTTCTCGGCTTTCATCTCGCCCACTCCCGACACCTCGAGCAGCTCGTTGTGCGTTCTCGGCAGCTTTGCGGTCATATCGCGCAGCGTCGCGTCCGAAAAAACAACATAGGGCGGCACTCCAAGCACCGACGCGAGATTTCTGCGGATTTTGCGGAGGCTTTGGAAAAGCTCGTTTTCTGCGTCGGGCGAGATTTTCACGGGAATGCGCTCGCTTTCAACCCGCATCACAATCGACTTTTTGCTCTTGATGAACTCATCGGCTTTCGGCGTGAGCTCGCACACGGAAAACTCCGCGTCAATGCCGATATAGCCCTCGCCTTCAAGAAAATTGATGATATCGGTGATTTTTTTGCGCGGGACATCGCTCATTATGCCGTAGGTTGAAAGCGTATCGAAGCCGTATTCGAGCACACGCTTGTCGCGGCTGCCCGAGAGGATTTGGCTGATAATCGTCTTACCAACGCGCTTTCCGCGCTGTTTCACACGGAAAATGCAGGACAGGATTTTCTGCGCTTCAACAGTAACGTCCGCGATTTTGAAGTCCTTCTCGCAATTCGAGCAATTTTCACAGTGCTTCTTCGATTTTTCACCGAAGTAATCGAGGATAAACTCCCGCAGACAGCGCGTGGTGTCGCAGTAATTCACCATCTTCCGAAGCCGCTTCATATCGCGTTCCTTGAGCATTTTTTGTTCATCGAAAGAGAGATTTGCGTCCTCGTGGCTCACGTCAATCATATATTTCGCAAGCTCCACATCGCCGTAATTGAACAGCAAAACACACCTCGCCGCCGAGCCATCGCGCCCCGCTCTGCCCGCCTCCTGATAGTAGCTTTCCACGTCTTTTGGCATATTATAATGTACCACCAGAGATACATTTGACTTGTCAATGCCCATTCCGAACGCGTTTGTCGCAACCATCACGTCAACCCTGTCGTACAGGAAATCGTCCTGAGCGGTTTTGCGCGTTTCGGCGTTAAAGCCCGCGTGATACATTGCCGCGTTTATGCCGTTTTTCTTCAGCATTTCGCAGACGCTCTCGACATTTTTCCGCGTTGCACAATACACAATCGCGCTTCCCGTGCTGTCTTTCAATATCTTCAGCAGCTCCCTGTCCTTTGAGTCGGACCTTCGCACCTCAAAGTACAAATTCGGTCGGTCAAAGCCTGTCGTCAGCGAAAGCGGCTCGCGCAGCCCGAGAATTTCGATGATGTCGTTTTTCACGATATCGGTTGCCGTTGCCGTAAAAGCCGCGATAACGGGGCGATTTCTCAGCGATTTCACAAAGCCCGAGATTTTCAGATATGACGGGCGGAAATCCTGTCCCCAGTGCGAAACGCAGTGCGCCTCGTCAACCGCGACAAGCGGCACCTCAAGCCGCTCGCAAAGCCGTTTGAAGCCCTCGGTTTCCAGCCGCTCGGGAGCAACGTAGAGTATCTTCAGTTCCCCCGAAACCGCTCTCAGAAACGTTTCGCGGGACTCGCTCTCCGAAGCCGAGCTGTTGATACAAGCGGCGCTTATGCCGTTTTCACAAAGCGCGTTCACTTGGTCGCGCATAAGCGAAATCAGCGGTGAAATCACGATTGTCGTGCCGTTCAGCATCAGCGCAGGCACCTGAAAGCAAATCGATTTTCCCGCTCCCGTCGGCATTACCCCGAGGCAGTCGCGCCCGCTTAAAATGCTGTCAACAAGCGCCTCCTGTCCTCCGCGGTAAGCCGTGTGACCGAAATATTTCCTCAAAACCTCGTTCTTTTCCATCAAAAACCTCAAATGCAACAGCCCCCGAATTTTCAGCGGGGGCAAGTTGCCTGTAAAACTGATTTACTTTGTGCCGAAAAGTCTGTCCGAACCGTCGCCGATGCCGGGAACAATGTACAAATCCTCGTTCAAGCCGCTGTCGATTGCGCCCGTCACGATTTCAACATCGGGGTGCGCGTCGTGAAGCGCCTTGATACCCTCGGGACAAGTCAGCCGACACATAAACT
>CAMEQX010000067.1 GCA_945933905.1 uncultured Clostridia bacterium | reverse complement strand
ATGGGAATTATGGTCACCTACGGCTCGTATATGAAAAAAGAGGACAATCTCGAAAAATCCGTCCGCAACATCGAGCTTTTCGATACTGGAATTGCGTTTTTGTCGGGAATGATGATAATTCCCGCGGTATTCGCTTTTTCGGGCGGCGACCCCGAGGCACTCAAATCGGGACCTACTCTTATGTTTATCACAATGCCCAAGGTGTTCGGCTCAATGCCTGCGGGCAATATAATCGGGTTTATCTTCTTCCTCTTGGTATTTTTCGCGGCACTCACCTCGGCGATTTCGCTTATGGAAACGATAGTTTCGATTATCTCGGACAAATTCCACTGGGGCAGAAAGAAAATCTGCGTGGGAGTTATGATTATCTCGTTTGCGATGGCAATTCCCTCGTCGCTCGGAAACGGCATTTGGTCGGGCTTTACGATACTCGGAAAGGATATTCTGAGCTTCTTCGACTTCATCAGCAACAACATTATGATGCCGATTGTGGCGCTCTTGACGGCAATTTTGGTTGGCTTTATCACGCGCCCGAAATACGTCTCGGACGAGGTTGAAAGCTCGGGCAAATTTAAGGCAAAAACGATGTATAACATTGTCATCAAGTTTGTCGTTCCCGTTTGTATGGTGGTAATTCTCGTTTCATCGATTGTTGGTTTCGTTTAATTGATATTTTTCCTTAAAATGTAAAAAACTGTTGACAACCTCCTTGGATTTGTGTTAAAATAAATCTGAGGAGGTGTTCTTATGGACGAAAAAGAAAAAAATCCTGTCGAGAACAAAAATTCTCCTAAACTTACAGATGAACAAATCAAGGAGAATGAAGAGAAAATCTGGGATATGAAGCAGGAGCTCGAGGATTATCTCGAGGAGCAGGGAATTTATCTTAGGCAATAACCAAAAAGAACCCCTCGGTAAGTTCGAGGGGTTCTTCTTATGCAACGTATGCGCCGGTGTAATAATATTCCAGAATTTTCCGATAATCCCAGCCCCAGTATTTCGCGAGGTTATTTGCACCGTTTTGGCTCATTCCAACGCCGTGACCGTAGCCGTATGTAGTGAAGGTAAACTCGTCTGTCGAGGGGTTGTATTCGATATCGAAAGCGGTGGAGCGGATATCAAAGCTCATAATCTTCTCACGGAAAACGCGCCCGGTGATATTGATTGTTTTGCCGTCGGAAACGTAAGCGTGATTGCCGCCGATGCTCATTGTGCCGACATATTTCCCATCAACGCGGCCGTCTATCACAAACCAGTTTTCAGGATTACCGCTCAGCGAGATGCCCGTTTTGTTATAAACGCGGGACTTTATATCGCTTGAGGAGAAGGTTTTGGTTCTCGCGTAATTCGGGTCGTAGTCCTCGTCAAGCTCGCAGAAAACGCTTTGCAGATAAGGATAATTTGTGCCCCAAACGGACTTGCTTGACGCCGTGTAGCCCGCCGAGGACGCGGAATAAACCGCCTGAATTATCTCGCCGTCATAGTAAACCGCTTCGCCGAGAACCGATTGAACGAGCAGCCTTGTTGAGTCGTTTACATTGCTGCTCAGAATAACGCTCGGCGATTGACCGCGGTCGTTGAAAAATCTCACATAGGAGTAAGCCGCGACAGCCTGCGCTTTTATCGCCTCGGGCGCGAAGGAGTTGCCGATTTCGTTTGCGACAATTCCCGAGATTATGTCAAGCGAGCTTCCCGAAACGATTGTTCCGTTGTCGTTCACCGTGAGCGTTTCATCACCGACAGGTTTTACCGGAATTGAGCTTGATGAACTTGATGAACTCGATGAACTCAATGAACTCGATGAACTTGAAGAACTTGATGAACTCGACGAACTCGATGAACTCGATGAACTTGATGAACTCGATGAACTTGATGAACTCGAAGAACTCGATGAGCTTGACGAACTCGATTCGGGAGGAACAGGGTCGTCTATAATCTCAATTCTGTCTTTGGAGCTTGAAGACGAGCTTGTTTGCATATCGGAGCCCTGAAGCCCCGCGACAAGCTCGCTCGGCTTGTAAACCGAGAGAACGGGCGACGCGCAGAGAGTGGGCGTGCCGAAAGAAAGGGTTTCAATTCTAACCGTGGTTTCCGAGCTGTCGATTTGATTGTCGGGAAGAATAAAATCTGTTGTTCCCGTGGCGTGCTGCGGCTGTTCAGCGGGCGGCTCGGGCGGTTCTTCCCGAACAATCGGATTTTCTTCAACCGTTCCCGCGATATTGAAAACAAACATATAGACGGCGAAAATAAACAGCGCCGTGAATAGTTTCACCAGTGACAAATTTTTCATAAAAACCTCAATCGTCTGCTTTTTCCTTTAAATAGCCGTCAAGACCTTTGACAAGCGATGTATCCCAAGTTCTTCCGTGCCAGAAATAATCCTCGCCGCCAAAGCCGCTGTAAATATCATAATACCCCTCGAAATATTTCACGCTGTCTTTTTTGACAATTTTTGAGGCGTCAACATTCGGGTTTTCATTCTCGCGAACCTTTCTTGCAACCACAACCAGCCGCAAGTCCATATATGTAGATTTATCGCAGGTTGAGAGCGTGAGGAATTCGTCGCCGTACTCGATATCAACGCCGGTTTCATACAGGCTTCTGTCCATACACTCAACCACAAAATCGTAAAATTCCGACTTGTTTTTGAAGTAATTCGTGCTGTTGTACTTGAAAACCTCGCCGTCCTTTGAAAGCCAGTTTACGAGGAAAACCGAAATTATCTTGTATTTCGCGTTGCCGTAAAGCGTGTTGAACTCGATTACGGGCGACATTTTCAGAAACTCGATATCATTCTTGTAATTCTGAAGCGCCGAAAACTGATATTTCAGCAGCATATTGTGCCCGTAAATAACGGTGTTCTGCGGCATACCCTCAGCGGTGATTTTCCCGCGATAATCCGCGAAAAGCGTTCCTTCAAAGACCTCTTGCTTGTCGAAATTTCGGTGAAGGTAAAAGTCGTTGTCATCGGTCTGCATAACGGGATAATCGACATTTGTGCCGGGGATATTCAGCCACCCGACAAAATCGCTGTTTTGCGCGTAAAGCGCGGCGAATTTCTCGTTGATTGCGCCCGAGGGGAGCTGCTCGATTTCCTGCGTTGTCGGAGCGCGGTTTTTCAGCTCGACAAGGCGCGCGGGAGTTGCCGTTTGACTTCCGTTTTCGTCAACATAATTGTCGTGACCGCCGTAATTTTTGGAAAACCACAAAATCAGTATAACAATCGCGGCAGCCAAAACAACAAGCGCCGTGAGAAACACGATTTTCCGCATAATCTCGGCATTTGAGTCGCTTTTACGCGGGAAAAGCGTGTTTCGGAGATTTTTCCAAAAGCCCTTGTTTTTGGGAGATTTATTTTTTTTGCCGTTGGGGGCCAATCCCATATCCATTTCAGTCACGGAGCAATCCTTTCTCTATCAAGGGTTGTCTTTCTTATAGCCTTGGATAATGCTCTCGTCCCAACCTCTGCCTTCCCATTTTCCGCCGCGGACTGTATAGTAAAGGTCATAGAAAAGGGGACTTGGGTTTGCGAAAGCCTTTGACACGTCAACCGTTTCGCTCTCACCCTCGCGAGTTTCGCGGGCAAACATAACCCAGCGCAAATCCGTGTCTCCGTAAGACGAGCCGAGCACGCAGGTTGAAAGCGTGAGAAGATTGTCGCCGTATTTGAGGTCAACATCGGGATTTATAAAGGCAGAGCGGTCGAGAATACCCGCGCAAAACTCATCAAATTCAGCCTTTGAGGAGAAATTCAAAACATCGTGATATCTGAAAGCGTCGGCGTCGGAGGAGTTTACTTTTATAATCGCGCCGCCGAAAATCTTGTAGGTTGAGGTTTTGTAAAGCGTGCTGAAGGTGATGGTCGGGTTGTTTTTGTAGAAGCTGATGTCGTTGTGGTCCGCTTGTGAAACGGCGTAGTTGAAGTAGTAGATAAGCTTTCCGAAATACTCGCCCGACTGCATATTATGTCCGTGAATTACAAGATTTGCGGACTGCTTTTCGGGAGAGATTTCATTTCGATAATCCATAAAAAGCGAACCCGAGCGGCTGTTTTCTTTCCTGAAATTGCGGTAAAGATAATAGTTGTTGTCATCTGCCTGAAGCACGGGATAATCGATAAAATCCTTGTTTCCCACGGTAATCCAGCCGACAACATCGTCGTTTATTTCAAGCAGCGGGATAAACTGCTCTTGAATTTCGGGGTGCTCTTTAATGATTTCCTCGCGGCTTTCCGTGTTGATTTCAACCTTAGAGGTTCCCGTGCCGTGATAAGCGTCGGCGATTTCCTCGTTAAGCGAGTTGTCGGCAACGCGGTTTACCTGAGCGAGAACAAGGTTTGTGACGCTGACGATAAGCGTGATAAGCGCCGCCAAGAACACAATTTTTCTGATAATCTCAGTGGGCTTGTCGTCTTTCCACGGAAACAGGTATTTCAGAATTCTTATAAAAATGTTTTCTTTTTCTGCAAAATTTGCCATAAAAACTCCTTTCGGGAGTGAAGATTACTGCCCATTATAGCTCAACAGCTTGGACTTGTCCCAAACGCTTCCTGTCCAATAACCGCCGATGATGTCATAATAGTAGTCAAACAGTTTGGGCTGATAGTTTCGATAAGCCTTTGAGGTATCGACATATTCGCTTTCGCCCTCGCGAACCTTGCGTGCAAAAAGCACCCAGCGCGTTTCGATATCTCTTCCGAGCGGCCACCAGCAGGTTGACATTGTAAGCAGCTCGTCGCCATAGGTGAGGTCAACATCAGTGAAGAACCAGCTTCTGTCCATTACATCGATGATAAAGTTGTTGAAATCGTCAACATCGGTGAACTTTGTTTTGTTGACATAATTGAAAACCTCGCCGTACTCTTGCTTTGTGTTGGCAATCATTCCCGCGAAAATCTTGTAGGTCTGGCTTCCGCCGTCGGGTGTTGCCATCATAACCGTGGGGTGAACCTTGTAGAAAGCGATAGGCTCGCTTGAAGCGTCGTAGGGAACATAGTGATTGATAAAGGCGAAAAATTCTCCCGTGTGCATATTATGTCCAAAAAGAACGGTATTGTCATCGGTTCCGTCCCATTTGTTGAGATAAGTTGAGAAAATTGTGCCCGAAACCGACTCGTTTCCGTTGAAATCGTGGTCAACGTAGTAGGAGTTGTCAGTTCCGACAACGACAGGATTGTTGATAAGCGTGCCGGTAATTTTTATCCACGCGCGAACATCGGGGTTAATTTCCTTAAGCGCGTTGAAATCGATATCGAGCGGCGTGTTGACAACGGGCGTGAGGTCGATGAACTCGGGTTCTTCGGTACCCGCCGAGGTTACTTCCGTCATAATGGGATTGTCAATCTGCGTGGGGATAGAGTACGACTGCTGAAGCGAGGAATCGACGGTTTCGCCCGCGATATTGATGATGCTGTTGTTGGTTTTTTCGCCCTCTTTGAGCTTGAAAAGCTGCCAGCCGAGGAAAATAAGCGAGCCGATAAGCGCGGCAACCGCAAACAGCAAAAACGCTTTTCTTGCTTTTTCGCCCGTGGAGTCCTCCGCTTGCGGCAAAACCGCGGCAACAACTCCCGCAAAGCCTTTTTTCTTGGCGGTTTTTCTGCCTTTTATTTTGTCGTTTGTACCGTGATTGTTTTTGTTTACAGGCTTGTGCTGCTTTGAGGATTTGCCTGCTTTGCTGTCAAAATCGTCTAAATTTGCCATTTTTGTTCCTCCGAATAATGTTAAGTTTAATGTAATTCTTTTTCGATAACCGAAATAAGCTGTTCAAGAGCGGCTTCGCAAGCCTTTTCGCGAACCTCCCCGCGATTTCCTTCAAACAAAAACCGCTCGGAAATCACGCTTTTCTCGGAGCAAACCGCGATAAAAACCTCGCCGACGGGGTGCGCGGGGCTGTCGCCCGTGGGACCGGCAACTCCCGTTGTTGAAACCGCGTAATCCGCACCCGAGAGCCTTTTCGCGCCGCTTGCCATTTCCTCAGCGCAGCGCTTGCTGTGGTGTGGAAACTGCGCGAGCGGTTCGTCCGATACCCCGAGAATTTCGCTTTTTATCCTGTTTGAATAGGAGCAAACCCCGAGCTCAATCACCGACGAGCTCCCCGAAACGCTTGTGATTGCCGCGGAAATCATACCGCCCGTGCAGCTTTCCGCTGTCGAGACTTTTATTTTGTTTTCCTTGCAAAGCGTGACAAGCTTTTTCGCCAGAAAATCGATTTTTTCGTTCATAAATAATACCCGAATATTTCAAAAAAGGTTTCGTTATTCAAGAAAAACGGTCTTTTCGCCGTATCTGAAGCGCTTGACCTCGGTTTTCTCAACCGCCTCGTCCAGCATTTTGTCGAAATCAAAATTGCTTTCCGCCGCAATTATTTCCTCAAGCGAAGGTCTTGTGCGCGGGTGCTTGGGTGAAAATACCGTGCAGCAGTCCTCGTAGGGAAGAATTGAGGTTTCGTAGGTGCCGATTTTGCGGGAAATATCCGTGATTTCGATTTTGTCCATACCGATAACCGGTCTGAACACGGGAAATTCAGCCGCAGCGTTTGTGCAGCCGAGCGCCGAGAGCGTCTGCGAAGCGACTTGCGCAAGACTTTCTCCTGTGATAATCGCGCCGTAGTTATCGCGCTTGCACACTCTGTTTGCGATTTTAACCATCAATCTGCGCATTATCACCGTGAAATATTCCTCGGGGCAGTTGTCGCGGATAGCCTCCTGAATTTCGGTGAACGGAACGCAGTAGAAGATGATATTCCCGCAGAATTCCGTCATTTCCTCGCAGAGCTTTTCGACCTTCAGCCGCGCTCTGTCCGAGGTGTAAGGCGGGCTGACGTAATGAATACAGTCAACGACAAGTCCGCGTTTCGCCATCATATAACCGGCAACAGGGCTGTCGATGCCGCCAGATAGCATCAGCAGAGCCTTTCCGCTTGAACCGACGGGCATTCCTCCCGCGCCGATAATTCGCTGAGCCGAGAGATAAGCGCCGTTGTCGCGGATTTCAAGCCGCACCGTGACCTCGGGATTGTGGACGTCAACGCTCAAATGCGGGAAGTTATCGAGGACGACATCGCCGAGCTTCTGCTGAATATCCGGCGATTTCAGCGGGAACGACTTGTCCGAGCGCTTTGCTTCAACCTTAAACGATTTCGCGTTTTCGAGCGCGG
>CAMEQX010000066.1 GCA_945933905.1 uncultured Clostridia bacterium | reverse complement strand
GTCCATCAGCCTTGCCGCGTAGTGAAGCGCCGCGTTCTCGTCCGAGCCGCGAATTGACTTTTGAAGCGCGGAAAGCAAGTCGTAGTGCTGGTCGCCGTCGCGGTCATAGCGCATATTGCTGCGCTGGGTGAGTTCCTTTGCAAGCTCAAGCGTCACCTTTCCGTTCTCGGCGGAAACCGCGCACAATTCCACGGTGTTCAGGCATTTCCTCACATCTCCGCCAACACCGTGACAAATGTAATCAACAGCTTCCTCCTCAATATTAAGCTCTTCGCCGATTTCCGCTGAGATTTCGGCGAAGCCTCTTTTTACCGCTTTTTTCAGCTCCTCCGGCTCAACCGGCTTGAACTCGAACACGGTCGAGCGCGACAAAATCGCGTTATAGACGTAGAAATACGGATTTTCCGTGGTTGAGGCAATCAGCGTTATCGAGCCATTTTCGATGTATTCAAGCAGGCTTTGCTGCTGCTTTTTGTTGAGGTACTGGATTTCATCAAGGTAAAGCAAAATCCCGTTTGAGCCAAGAAACGTGTCAATTTCCGCGACAATTTCCTTGATATCCGCAGTCGAAGCGGACGTGCCGTTGAGCTTGTGAAGCCGCATATTCGCAGACTCCGCGATAATCCGCGCGACCGTGGTTTTCCCCACTCCCGAGGGTCCGTAGAAAATCATATTCGGGACTTTCCCCGACTTTATGATTTTCAAAAGCGGCTTTCCCTCGCCGAGCAGATGCGTTTGTCCGACAACATCTTGGAGCGTTTTCGGACGGATTTTATCCGCAAGTGGCATTTTACAATCCTCTGTGTTCCTGAAGAAGCGCGTTTATCTTCTCAATCGGGTCGATTACCGCGCTTACGGAAGTGTCGTGGTTAAGCGAAGCGATAAAGTACGCGAGATACTTTGAAACGTCAACCTCCTTGAACCACGGGCGCTTTAACAGCTCGGGCGTGCGGTATGTAAGGTTTGTACCGAATACCGCGTCAAGCAGACCTTCTTCATAAGCCTTGTCAAACTGCTCAAGACCGTTTGTGAAAATGCTGTAAGTTGCGTAAGCGAAGAAACGCTTTGCCTTGCGCTTGTGAACTTCTTTGGCAATATCAAGCATAGACTCGCCGCTCGAAATAATATCATCGGCAACGAATACCGTCTTTCCTTCAACGTCCGAGCCGAGATATTCGTGTGCGACAATCGGATTTCTGCCATTTACAATCTGCGAATAATCGCGGCGCTTGTAGAACATTCCCATCTCAACGCCAAGTACCGACGCGTAGAACATATTTCTGTTGAGCGCGCCTTCGTCGGGGCTGATTACCATAAAGTTCTCCTTGTTGATAACAAGGTCGGGGAACGCCTTGAACATCGTTTTCAACACCTGATAGGACGGGATTACGTTGTCGAAGCCCATCAAGGGAACTGCGTTGCACACGCGCGGGTCGTGAGCGTCAACGGTGATTACGTTTGCAACACCCATCGCGTGCAGCTCCTGAAGCATAACCGCGCAGTCCAAGCTCTCGCGATAAGAACGTCTGTGCTGACGACCGCCGTAAAGCAGCGGCATAATCACGTTTATTCTGGGAGGCTTGCCGCTTGCCGCCTGTATAATACGCTTCAAATCAGCGTAGTGGTCGTCGGGCGACATATAGTTTTCCTTGTCGAAAAGACGATATTTGCAGTTGTAGTTGCCCACGTCAACGAGAATAAACAAATCCTTGCCGCGAACGGTATTTTTGATAAGTCCCTTCGCGTCACCCGAAGAAAATCTCGGGCACTCCGCTTCAATCATAAACTCGTGCTGCGGTCTGCCGTTTCGGTCAGCCCAGCGCGTGAGATAGCCGTTCATCCGCGCAGCAAGCTCCTCCGTGCCGCGCATCGCAATCAATCCGATAGGAGCAACCTCGTTGTACTCCTTATAAAGAACCTCAGTATTTTTTACAGTTGTCATCTGTTTTTCCTTCCTTTGCCCTACATTACTCGTAAAGCGGATATTTCTTTGTAAGCTCGGTTACCATCTCGCGAACCTTGTCCGCAGTACCGTTGAAATCCTTTGCAGTGAGGTAAATGCACTCGCCGATTACCTTCATATCCTCTTCCTTCAAGCCGCGTGTGGTAACGGCAGGAGTTCCTATTCTTACGCCGCTTGTGTATGCGGGCTTCTGCGGGTCGTTGGGGATTGCGTTCTTGTTGACGGTGATATATACGGCGTCAAGGTTGGTTTCAAGCTCCTTACCGGTGATGTTGAACGGACGAAGGTCAACGAGCATAAGGTGGTTGTCCGTACCGCCCGAAACAAGGTTGAAGCCCTTTTCAAGCAAGGTGTCAGCGAGAACTTTTGCGTTCTTGACAATCTGCTCGCCGTAAGCCTTGAACTCGGGCTTGAGAGCTTCTCCGAAGCAAACAGCCTTTGCCGCGATAACGTGCATCAAAGGACCGCCCTGAAGTCCGGGGAAAATCGCGGAGTTTATCTTCTTGGCAATGTACTCGTTGTTGGTGAGAATAAGACCGCCACGCGGACCGCGAAGGGTCTTGTGAGTTGTCGTGGTAACAACATCTGCGTAAGGCACGGGGCTTTCGTGCTGTCCAGCGGCAACAAGTCCCGCGATATGCGCCATATCAACCATAAGATACGCGCCGACAGCTCTTGCAATCGCCGACAGCTTCTTGAAGTCAATCGCTCTCGGATAAGCCGAAGCGCCCGCTACAATGAGCTTGGGCTTGCACTTGTTCGCCTGCTTGTAAAGCTCCTCGTAATCGATAAAGCCGTCGTCGTTTGTGCCGTAAGCGACAAAGTTGTACATCTTG
This sequence comes from uncultured Clostridia bacterium, assembly GCA_945933905.1. Classification (GTDB taxonomy): domain Bacteria; phylum Bacillota; class Clostridia; order Oscillospirales; family Ruminococcaceae; genus CAG-115. The sequence continues at coordinate 4,427 of CAMEQX010000066.1, read as the reverse complement.
CCCGACATATTTACGGGAGAACCGTGTGTGAGGTGACCGCCGTGAGCAAGGCTCATTCCCATAACGGTGTCGCCGGCGTTCAAAAGCGCGAGATAAACCGCCTCGTTTGCCTGAGCGCCCGAGTGAGCCTGTACATTCGCGAAATTCGCGCCGAACAGCTTCTTTGCACGCTCAATAGCTATATTCTCGACAATATCAACGTCCTCGCAGCCGCCATAATAGCGCTTTCCGGGATAACCCTCGGCATATTTGTTCGTGAGAACGCTGCCCATAGCCGCCATAACCGCGGGAGAAACGATATTCTCGCTTGCAATCAGCTCGAGATTGCGCTTCTGGCGCTTGAGCTCAAGTCCCATTGCGTCGGCTACCTCGCTGTCATAGCCGCCGAGAAATCCGATAGTGTCCACCAAATCGTTGTACATAAGAAACTCCTTTCAAAAGAAAAATACTTCATATTAAGTTTACCACAAAACGCGACTTTTTTCAAGTGTTTTTGCAATTATTATATATAAAAAAAAGCCGCTTATCAACACGGCTTTTTGGTAATTTTTAAGGGAGACTTTAAAAACCGGTTTGAAAAGCAAAAATGGGCAGGGCACATCAGATTCTAGGAAAACTGACGAAGTAAGGCTTGATGCCTTACGAGGAGGTTTGACGACGAAGATGATGTGCATTGCACATTTTTGCTCAAACAAGGTTTTTAGAGATGACCATAAATCATTTGCCCCGTTAAAAACTCAAATCCGAGCAAAAGCGCGAGAAAAGCGAAATTATAAACGGTGAATTCCGCAAAAAATCTGCCTTTTTTGGCGTTTTCCGAACGCGCGTAAAGCTTGAACGAAATCAGACTTGCAAGTGACGCGATAAGCGTTCCCATTCCGCCGATGTTTACGCCGAGAAGCAGCGCGTTTGAGTTCTCCGTGAAGCCCGAGAGCATAATCGCACACGGAACGTTGCTTATAATCTGCGACAAACCGCACCCTAAAAGCAGTTCCCTTCCGCTTAAAATCGAGCTGATAAACTCACGCACTTGCGGCACAGCCGAGATATTTCCCACGAACACGAAAAAGCACACAAACGTGAAAAGCAGCGCGTAATCGGGCTTCGCGAGAATTTTCCTGTCAAAAATCAGCGCGGCAAGCAGCGTTATCCCGAGCGTTATCCGATAATCGAGAACGCGCGCTACCGTGCAGATACAGACAGCAAAAATTACCGAGTAAACGAAGAAATTCCGCGTTGGCTTGAAGTACGCGGCTTTTTCGCTTTTCTCAACGCTCTCCGAGGGAATAAAAATCAGCGAAATCAAAATCAGTGCAAGGCTCACGGCGCTTATCGGGAGCATTACCGCGAAGAAATCCGCGGGATTGTAGTTGTAGTGGGAATAGATGTAGAGGTTTTGCGGGTTGCCGATGGGCGTTACCATTGAACCGAGATTTGCCGCCGCCGTTTCCAGAACGATACTGCGGATTGTCACCTTTTCCCTGCCCTTGAACAGCAAAAGCGTGAGCGGAACAAATGTGAGAAGGCTCACGTCGTTTGTGATAAGCATAGACATCACAAAACACAGCACCACAAGCGCCGCCGAGAGCGTTCGCGTGTTCTTGAAACGAGACGTGAGCTTTGACGAGATAAAGTCGAAAAGCCCCGTTTTCCCGAAGCCCTGAACCGTAATCATCAAGCAAAACAAAATCCCCAGCACCGAGAAATCTATGTAATCAATGTATTTTGCGCTCGGCGGGGTGAGTATCATTGAAAGCACCGCCAGCACAAACGCTATGCAAAGCACGGTTTCGCGCTTTATGAATTTCAGGATTTTTGTCATTTTCATCACCACCAAAACGATATTATATCACAAATTTCCGTATATTTCAATATTTTTTTCAAAACATCTTGAAAATCCGCGCGCATTTTGTTATAATTATAGGGAAAGAAAGGCAGGCGATATTTTTGCGATATAACCACTTGATAGATATGGACGATTATTCCGTTGCGCAATGGAATGAAATCGTTGCTCTTGCCGAGAAAATAAAGGCAAATCCCGAGGAGTACTCGGAAAAGTGCAAGGGAAAGATTATGGCAACGCTGTTTTATGAGCCGTCAACCCGCACGCAGATGAGCTTTCAGGCGGCGATGATTAGGCTTGGCGGAAGCATTATCGGCTTCGATAACCCCGGAAATTCCTCCGTTGCCAAGGGCGAAAACCTCAAGGATACCATTAAAATTGTAAGTACCTATTCCGATATTCTCGTTATGCGTCACAATCAGGAGGGCTCGGCGAAGGCTGCGGCGCTTTGCGCGGACTGCCACGTCATAAACGCGGGCGACGGAGGTCACCTTCACCCGACGCAGACGCTCACGGATTTGCTCACGCTCAAAAGCGAACTCGGGCGGCTGGACAACCTCACCGTTGGGCTTTGCGGCGACTTGAAATACGGGAGAACCGTACATTCGCTTGTGAAAGCGCTTTCCTGTTACCCGAACAACAAATTCGTGCTGATTTCAACTCCCGCGCTTGCTCTGCCCTCTTACGTCAAGGATTTCATCGCGGCGCACAAGAGCAGTTTTGTTGAAGTCAAAACCATTGATGAGTGTATCGGGAAACTTGATATGCTCTATATGACGAGAATTCAGCGCGAGCGTTTCGACAGCGATGAGGAATACGAGCGTCAGAAAAACGTGTACTGCCTCACAAAAGCGAAAATGGAGTACGCACGAAAAGATATGATTGTAATGCACCCGCTTCCGAGGGTGAACGAGATTGAGGTTGCCGTGGACGATGACCCGCGCGCCGCGTATTTCCGTCAGGCGAACAACGGAATGTATGTCAGAATGGCGCTTATCCTCACCACAATGCACCTCACACCGAAGGTCAAGCCGCTGCTTCTCGGCGAAATCCACAACAATGTCTGCTGCACAAACCCGAAATGCGTCACGCAAACCGAGAAATATCTCCCGCATAGTTTTGTTCGATACGGTGATATTTTAATCTGCGAGTACTGCGATGAACGAATTTTGCTTCACTAAACAAAAGCCCGAGAGCAAATCTCGGGCTGTTTTTTACTTTATTTCCCAAACAAAAGTCACCGTGTCGTTTGAACTTATGTCATCGGGAGTGAAATCGGGGATTGCCGCGTCGGCTTTCATCATTATCGGAGCGGCGGCAAGCGCGTAGTTGCTCTCGGAAACTATCGAAATTTCGTCCCAGTTATAGTCAACCGAAACCAGCTCCCCGAGCGTTTTCCCCGAGGCTTTGCAAAGAACCTCGGCTTTTTTGCGGGCGTTTTCGGTTGCCGAAATCAACAGCGCGTCTGCAACCTTCTCCGGCTCTTTCACCGAAAATCCCACGGAAAACTGCGCGTCCGCGCCGCTGTTGGAAATCGCCGTGAGCGTTTTCGCAAGCGCCTCGGCGGTGAAATCAAAGCCGAGCTTCAGATGATACGCGCAGACATAGCCCTTGAACTCCTGTTTGCCGCGGTCGTAGGAATAGTCTGTATTCACACTGAAATTCAGCGTTTTCAGGTCGTCCTTCGCGTAGCCAACCGCAGAAATCGCGTTTTGAAGCTTCTCGATTTTCTCGTTCGCCTCGTTCACCGCCGCAACGTAATCCTTATTTTTACCGTTCAGATTGAGCGTTACCTCAACATAATCGGGCTTTGTTTTCGCTGTTCCTACGCCCTTAACTCTGATTGTTCCCGACATAAAAATCTCCTTTCGTTAAAGCAAAGGCAAGAAGTCGCCCTCTTGCCTTTTTGTTTGTTTAACCCAAAACGCTGAGCAGAACGCCCGCTGCAACCGCCGAGCCGATAACGCCGGCAACGTTCGGTCCCATCGCGTGCATAAGCAGGAAGTTTGACGGGTTGCTCTGCGCGCCGACCTTCTGCGAAACTCTCGCTGCCATCGGTACCGCGGAAACGCCCGCCGAGCCGATAAGCGGATTGATTTTCTTGCCCGAGATGATGTACATAAGCTTTCCGAGCAAAACGCCGCACGCTGTACCAACGCAGAATGCAATCAATCCGAGCGCGATGATGAACAAGGTCTTCGGGCTGAGGAAGTTCTCCGCAACCGCTGTTGCACCGACCGTAATTCCGAGGAAAATCGTGATTATGTTCATCAGTTCGTTCTGCGCTGTATTAACAAGTCTGCCGCAAACGCCCGACTCTTTCATAAGGTTGCCGAACATCAGGATACCAACCAGAGGAGCCGCCGACGGTACAATCAATGAAACGATGATAGTAACGGCAATCGGGAAAACAACCTTCTCGAGCTTCGATACCTCGCGGAGCTGTCCCATCTTGACCTGACGCTCTTTCTCGGTGGTGAGAGCCTTCATAATAGGCGGCTGAATTACGGGAACAAGCGCCATATACGAGTACGCCGCAACCGCAATCGGACCTAAGAGCTGCGGAGCAAGCTTTGACGTGAGG
>CAMEQX010000065.1 GCA_945933905.1 uncultured Clostridia bacterium | reverse complement strand
TTTTATGACAATGAAAACGAAAAGAACCCTTGCTGCAGGCGGCGGAACTGTACTTTGTGCAGCGCTTGCAATCCTCATTGCAGCGCGGTTTGCGAGCGATGATAAGGAGCTTGCGGCGAACGCTCCCGAGTCAAATTCCGAGGCGCATATCAGCGTGGAAATCCCTTGCGCGAAACACGAGGAAACGAGGTCTGAAAAATCCGAAACTGCGCATGACAACAGCGCTAAAAATCCGGACGAAATTCATGCGGAATTTATCGAAAGCGGCGGTATTGAAATTGAGCAGAATTTTCCCTAAACCGAACCGGAAACAGAGGAAAACGCGCCGCCCGCTCCTCCTGAAATTGAGGACGAGGATATGCTCACAAACCCTGATGCAGAGCCAATCTACAAACCCGAGCAGACTGAGCCGCAGCAGACAGAATTTCCCTCGGATACCCCGAAACACGGCGACACCAAAGACGGTAAAATCTACATCAACGGCTTCGGCTGGGTTGTCGATGAGGGCGGCGGCGGAAGCGGCGAACCTGCGCCGGATATGTACGAAAACGGCAATAAAATAGGCAGTTTCGGATAAAAAACGCTATTTTTTGGAGGTGCAGATGAAGAAAATTTTGAGGATTTTTGCCGCTGTTATGGCGGCAATTTTCTGTTTGCAGACCGCTGCGTTTGCGGAAAGCGGCGACCCGAATATCGACAACGGCGGCGGTGGATTGAAGGAGGGCAGCTCGAGCAATTTCTGGATTTCCGGCGACGACGGCGTGCGTATAACCGTTGTCGATTCGGAAACGGGCGAGGTGAAATCCACGTCGGTTGATTACACGAACACAAACGCGGGAGATATTCGTTTTCATTTCGGAAAGGTGTGCAAGGCGAATTATGTCGGCGGAAAAGCGATTTCGGTCAGCACGGCGAAATACACCTACAAAACGCCTTCGCAGCCCATTCCGAGGATTATTTCCAACGGCAGAAGTGCGACAGATATTGACGCTATCCGCAGTTATTTTACCGATGAGCAGGTTGTCCGAGGGATTGCAAATCACGTTGGAATTGACTTTGTAAAACTGACCTGCGGTGATTACAAATTGATGCTCGAGCCTGTTATGTATGTCACCTACAACGGCGTCAGGACTGCGATGACGGCAACCGAAGCCGCGCTGTACAATATGCAGACGGGCGGCGACCTTATCCGAAAATTAGGTCCGCTTTCGCATAAAAATCTGCCGCTTGCGATGTTTCTTGAAAAGGACGATTTGGGCTATTCCGCGTGGACAGGCTCGAAAAATTCGTATGCAGCCGACAGCGATATTATCCGATTTCTCGGGATTGGAATTTTGTCGTTTAAGGAAAAAGTGAAAGAAAACGAGCCGGTATCAAGCGATTTTGAGTACCGCGTTGACACCGACGTTTACACAAGCGTGACCGTGACCGGCGGCGAACACACTCCCGAAAATCCCGTAACGGTGCGGTTTTACGTCAAAAACAAGGTGTACACGGTGGGGAATATTGTGTATCCGAAGGACGGTTCGCAGCTCGTCTGGTGCAAGTGGCACACGCCGAAAACCGCGCAGACGGTAAACATTCGTGTTACGGCAACGGGCGGCGCGACCGTCAGCAAAAACAGCATTACTGCAAGCGTTGTGGATTTGAACAAAAATCCGCCTCCCGACCCGACTGCCGATTACCGAAACGATAGTTTTCGTGCGGCTTCCGTTCCCAAAAAGCCCCAGAAAACCTCGTCTGCGTGGAGCGTTTGGAGCGCGTATTGGAAAGCAAAATGGGTTTGGCATCCAAGCTGGAAGTGGACGGGAACGCGCTGGGTTGACCGCGGGAGATGGGTTGACGAGGGCGAGTGGAAATTTCGCAGCAAGTCTTACCGCGTTTCGTTGAGTGCGAAAATGAAGATTTTTCCGGATGAAAAAAATCCCACGGCAGCAGCTTTTTCGATGAAATCCGGCTATGGAATTAACGAAAAAGTTACTGCTTCAATTTCGGGAAACGGCGAGCATACTTCGCTTCAGAATGCGGTTTCGTATTTCCCCGAATTTTATTACAAGAGCTATTGGCGGCTGCTTGAAAGCACCTCGGCAAACGTTTTGGAGTTCCGAAAAAACAAGTACAGCACCTATAACAACCGAACGCATTTCACGCCCGTGTGGTATCCGGACGGGAATTACACGGTTTACACTTGGGCGATGGATTGCTGGACTCCCGCGGGAATGTTGTCCGCTAATTTAACCGACAGTCTTACGATTAAGGGCAATGTTTTCGATGATTGGCACATAGCTCCTGCAAATTAAACTCGGAATTTTGAAAGGATTGAATTTATGAAAATTAAGTTTTCAAAGATAATTAGCTCTTCTGTAATTTCAATTATCGTTATGTCCGCGATGTCGCTCTGCGCCTTTGCCGAGGGCGATGTTGCGGGTGCAATCGAGGGCACTTGGAATACCGCGTCAACGCAGATAAAACAGGTCGTGAACAACGTTGTTTTCCCGATAATTGACGTTGTTCTGGCGGTGTTTTTCTTCGCAAAACTCGGACTCGCGTATTTCGATTACCGCAAATCCGGTCACTTTGAATGGACTGCGCCCGCGATACTTTTCGCGTGTCTGGTGTTCACGCTGACTGCGCCGACCTATGTTTGGACGATAATCAACGTCTGATTCGCGAAAACGTGCGCTGTCGTTTCGGGAGGTGATAGTATTTATTACTTTGATGTTGGCGCGGATTTGGTGAGCAAAATGTTCGACTACATCACGGACTGGATTTATCAGCAGGTCGTCAAAATGCTGGGCGAATTTTTTGCCGCTATGAACGCGTTGGGCGTGGATTTGTTCGGGCTGCCATGGGTAAAGCAAATCGTGCAGCTTTTCAGCAATCTGGGCTGGGCGCTTTTTGTTGTGGGAATAGTTGTGGCGCTGTTTGAATTTGCCATTGAATCGCAGAACGGACGCGGTGACGCGAAGGCTCTCGCGCTGAATATAATCAAGGGATTTTTCGCGGTGGATTTGTTCTGCAGCGTTCCCGTGCAGCTCTACGGACTCGCGGTAAAACTGCAGTTCGGAATGAGCGACGATATGACAAGCCTTATTTTCCTCGAGGGCAGCACTCTCGCGGAATCCTGCCTAAAAGTCGTTGAAAGCCTGATGTTCGGCCCGCTTTTGTCGATACTCATAACGATTATGATGGGGTACACGATTATAAAGGTGTTCTTCGCAAGCATCAAGCGCGGCGGAATCTTGCTGATACAAATTGCGGTAGGTTCACTCTATATGTTTTCTGTACCGCGTGGCTTCACGGACGGTTTTATCATGTGGATAAAACAGGTTATTGCGACCTGTCTGACGGCGTTTTTGCAGTCGGTAATGCTTGTGTGCGGGCTTATTCTGTTTAAGGATTATTGGCTGCTCGGACTTGGCGTAATTTTGGCGGCGGGAGAAATTCCGAGGATTGCGGGAATGTTCGGATTGGAAACGTCAATTCGCCCGAATATAAACGGCGTTATAAACACGGCGCAGTCGGCGGTGCATCTGGCGCGAATGGTTACGCACAAGGCGTGAAAGGAGAAGAAATGTATATTTATCCGGAGAACCTCAAAGCCGCGCCGACGCTGTTTTTGTGGCGATTGAAAGACCTCGCGGCAATCGGCATCGGCGCGCTGATTTCGGTGCTTGCGCTGTCGCAGATTGGGCTTACAATCCCGATTGTAATTACGTTTGCATACGCGTTTCTCGCTATCCGTTTCGAGGACACCAGTATTCTGGATTTCCTCAAATATGCCGTGAGGTATTTCTTTGTGGAACAGCAGGAATTTAGATGGAGGTTAAATTGAAGAAAAAGAATCAGCAAAATAATCAGAGCACCCGTCAGCTCCTCGGAATAGATTGCATAACCGAATATTCGCTCAAGACTGCTTCAAATGAGGCGGTCTTTTTCAGCGTCAAGCCGAGCAATATTTCGGTGATGTCCGAGGCGGGTTTGTCGGCGAAAATCTACTCGCTGATGAACGTCCTGAAAGGCTTGACGGAGATTGAGATACTCTGCGTGAACAGCCGCGAGAGCTTTGACGGCAACAAAAATCACTTGAAAAATCTCGCGAAAAAAGAGGAAAATCCGGCTGTTCGGAAATTGCTTGAACAGGACGAAAAGCACCTTGACCACATTCAGGCGCTTACCGCAACTGCAAGAGAATTTCTGCTTATAGTGCGGATTCGCGGGCTTAAGGACAAGGAAATTTTCTCCTATTTGAACCGCATTGAAAAAACGCTAAGCGAAAATGGTTTTTCCGCAAGACGATACGACGGCGAGGATATTAAAACGCTCATCGCCGTATATTTTGAGCAGAATGTCACAACGGAAAAATTTGATGACTCAGACGGAGAAAGGTGGATTTTGAATGGCTGAAAGGCTTATAATTAACGCTGTTTTGAACCGAAAAGCAGACTGTTATTCGCCCGAAAAATGCGTGGTGGATAAGGTGATTAAGCTGAACGAAACCGAGTTCAAAAACCTTGTCGAGCACCCGCTTCGGGAGAAATATTTTATCCGGAAATACCGCGAGCTGATGGGCGTTGAGAGCAGTCTCAATCACTGTATTCTTGCAGTCGGAAGGGAAAGCGGCGACGGTTTGCTGATTAAATCCGAGGGCGCGGATTACGCGAGATATTCGCAGTTTATCCCAAACGCAAGTGGAATTATCGCCGCGCACGAACAGACGTCTGCTTTGTCGGAACTCGAAAAATGCTTGAAAAATTGGGTTGCAGGCTGCGTTTCGGACAGCGGCGACAAGTTGGATTTTTGCGTTCACACAAACGAATTTCTGGGCGACAAACATACTCTGGAGCTGCTTAACGAGTGGGTTTGTCAGGAAATACGAAAGCACCCGAGAATTGGTTTTCTTGAAAGAAAAAACAACGCGATTGTAGCCGTTAAGGGCGAGCTTTCCGAAACCAAGCTGTACTGTCCGCTGAAAATTGTTTCCGAACCCGAGGATTATTCTGCGGATTTGTGCGAGGAAAATCCCGAAAAATACGCCGATTATGCTGCCAAGATCAACGCAAAAATTCACGCGGATATTTCGAGAGATGAGGATATGAAAACCCGCGGATTGATTGCTTTTACCGACAACAATCACCTGTACCGCAAGGTGTATTCTGCCTTTCCGCAGGTTGAAAATCGTGGCGGAAATCTGTATGGTGTGATTGCCGTGAAGTCTTACGGGGAGCCGGATAAGGCGGATTTGATTGACCTTGCTGAAGAGCTCACCGGACAGCTTTCCGACGGCTGGGGCGAGAGCTTTGAGCAGCGCGAAATTCGGCTCGGAGATGATGTCGTTTACATCTCGTTCTGGAACAGCGACAACTTCTTTCTGCTGCCCGAAAGCGAAATGTTTCCCGAGCCGGAAATGAAGCAGACGATTGGAGGATTAAGTTGAAGAAAAACAGATTGAACGAGAGGGATTTTGCGACCAAACCGCAGAAAAATTTCCTCGATATGATTGCGCCGTCCGTGATAAAATTCTACACGGACTACTTTATTTGCGGGAACACTTTTCGCTGCGTCTGGGCGCTGCGCGAGTACCCGACAAGCACCTCGGAGCAGGCAATTCTGCGCTATCTCGGCGAAAAAGACGGTGTGACGCTGCGCATTTACACGCGACCTGTGACCGCTGCCGAGGAAAAAAGAATCATCGCAAATGCCGCCAACAAAAACCGTATGCAGCGCATTTCCACCAACAATTTGCAGCAAACCGTTGCCGCCGAAAGCAACCTGCAGGACGTGGCGCAGCTTGCCGCGGATATGCACCGAAACCGAGAACCGCTGCTTCACACGGCGGTTTTCATCGAAATGATTTCGGATAATCTGGACAATCTGCGAATTCTGCAAACCGAGGTGCAGACCGAATTGGTGCGCTCAAAGCTGAACGTGGACAGGCTTATTCTCCGCCAGCAGCACGGTTTTATGAGCGTTATGCCAAGCGGACGAAATATGTTCAAGGAGCAGTTTGAGCGCGTTCTCCCCGCGTCATCGGTTGCAAATCTTTACCCGTTTTCATTCTCGGGAAAGACCGATGAGAACGGTTTTTATCTTGGGCGCGACAAATTCGGGAGCAATATTATCGTGGATTTCGACAAGCGTTCCGATGACAAAACCAACGCAAACGCGCTTATTCTGGGCAATTCCGGGCAGGGCAAATCCTATCTTCTCAAGCTGATTTTAACCAACCTGCGCGAGAGTGGAAAGAGCATTATTTGCCTTGACCCCGAGACCGAATACGCTGATTTAACGAATAATCTCGGCGGCGCAGCAGGAAGCTGCGAAGTCAACGCCCAAAGCGCGGCACGGACGCCGCGCATCAAAGGCGTTGACGGTGTTTATATTGACCTGATGTCCGGCGAGTACATCATAAATGTGCTTGAACCAAAGTCGTGGGACGATGGGACAAGCATTGATGAAGACGCTCCGCAAGCCTTCAAATGCAAGACAAAGCTGTCCCAGCACATCAGCTTTCTGCGCGATTTTTTCAGCAGCTACAAGGATTTTTCCGACCGCGAAATTGACACAATCGAGCTGCTTTTGATAAAGCTCTACGAGAAATTCGGGATATCCGACAACACGGATTGGAGCGTGATGAAACCGACAGATTTTCCCATTCTCTCGGATTTTTACGAGCTGATTGAGGCAGAATACAAGTCGTTCAATCCGAAAGAAAAAGGGCTTTATACCGCCGAAAATCTGCAAAATATCTGCCTTGGACTGCACTCGATTTGCGTTGGTGCGGAGAGCAAATTTTTTAATGGTTATACAAATATAACCGACAGCAGATTTATAACTTTCGGCGTTAAAGGACTGCTTCAGGCAAGCAAAAATATCCGCAATGCGCTGTTGTTCAACGTCCTCGCATATATGTCCGAGCAGCTTCTCACAAAGGGAAACACCGTCGCGAGTATTGACGAATTTTATTTGTTTCTGACAAATCTGACCGCCGTTGAATACATCCGAAACTTCATGAAACGCGTTCGCAAAAAGGATTCTGCCGTGATACTCGCAAGCCAGAATATTGAGGACTTTCTTGTGGAAAATGTCCGCGAATTGACAAAGCCGCTTTTCTCAATTCCAACACATCAATTCCTGTTTTCACCGGGTACTATAGAGACTAAGTTTTATATGGACGCGCTTCAGGTGGAGGCGTCGGAGTACGACCTGATACGCTGCTCCCGGCGCGGAACCTGCCTTTACAAGTGCGGAAACGAAAGGTATTGCC
>CAMEQX010000064.1 GCA_945933905.1 uncultured Clostridia bacterium | reverse complement strand
ACTCTTTCCCTACACGACGCTCTTCCGATCTCGAGCAACTTCTGGGAACCGACGTGGCTCCCACCGGTTCAAGCGATGATTCTTCGACGTCTGACCCGGACGAAAAGAAACCTGTTCCGGCAATCAAGATTACAGCTGAGGTTTACTCAAACCAGGATATGATTGGTCCGGAGTTTATTGGCGTAGGCTACACGGAATATGCCACAATCAAGAGCAAAATCAACGAAGATGGAACCTACAAGTTCTATGACATCAAATCGTTGGAAAGCGAAGACCCGCATAGCACAACGTTTATCTACTATGTGGCAAGAAAATCTACGGCTTCTGAGATTGTTCCGGGAACGTCTTCCTCGACAACTTAATGACTTTTCGGCAAAAAATTCGGGGCGAATTTCGCCCCGAAGATTTGCTGAATTTTTCTGAGCAATCAGAACAAACCCATATACCAATTCAAAATGAACGAACCGACAAACCACGCGGCAGCGATACCGAGTGAAAGGAAAGGTCCGAAAACCATTCTGCGAGAGTATTTCACCTTCTCGACCGTATCGCCTTTTATGTAGATTTTGAAGCCGCCTTCTCGTTCATCTTTAATCTTCTCACGGAGCGTCTGCGTGAGCTTAGCCTTCTCGGGCAAGCCCTTCCAGACCTTCTCCTCGAGGAATTCCCACTCGATATCGGGATTTCCCTCGCTTATACTACCGACAATAACATCATCGTGACCGTCCATCACAAAACCGATTTCGCGGTCAAGCTGATTTTGATACCATTTCTCGGCTATACCTTTAATAGTATGCCCGATGACGCGCTCGTCCTTTTTATCGCGGAATTTCTTGATTGTTCCATAAACCGCGCCGAAGAGGATACCGATAAAGAGCGCGACAAAAACCTTATATCCAAGCAAAAGCGCGGCACCGCACATAAGCTGAAGGTCGCCGCCGCCCATTCCTCCGACAAGAACCATAATCGCGAAAAGCACCAGCACAATGCCGAAAGCGATAAGGCGCTCGTACCAAACGATTTCGTCGGGGAACAGCAAAAATGACAATCCTCCGAGGACTGCTATTGAGATGCTGCACCAGTAAGGGATTTCAAAGTGGTCGATATCGATTGCGGAAAGCACGATTAAAAGCGGGAAAAGGATTGCCGAAAAGACGAGCTTCCAGACGTCAAAGTCCCAGATAAAGCGAAAAGCAATAAACGCAAGACAGTAAAAGCAGGCGGTTGCTGCCTCAACAATCATATAGCGCGGAGAGATTTTGCTCTTGCAGTAGCGGCATTTTCCGCGAAGGAAAATCCAGCTGAAAATCGGGAACATATCATACCACGCAAGCCGATGACCGCACGAAAAGCAGTGCGAGGGCTCGGTGATGATGGACTGCTTGAGGGGAGTGCGAAGGATAACAACGTTCAGGAAACTGCCGATGACGGAGCCAAAGATAAACGCAAGAACCGCATAAACAACGGTTTCGATGTCGGACATAAAAATGACCGCCTCCTTATTTTAATTGATAAACCTATTTTACCATAAAACTGAGTTTTTTGCAATAGGTCGTTCCAAAACTTTTGGAAAACCCGAGGTTTTGGACAAACAGAAATACGAAAAAACGCGGAATAACTTTTTGGCGTTTTTCATATTATAAAGAAATCCGAAAGGAAGAAAACAGATGCCCGGACCTGTAAAAAATCTACCCATAGGCGAAATCCTGATTGAACAGGGTTTCATCAACAAACAGCAGCTCGAAGAAGCGCTTGCCACTCAGAAAAAGAGCTCCGGCAAGATGCTCGGCGACGTTATGCTGGAGATGGGGTTTGTTTCGGAGAGCCAGCTCGCACAGGCTCTTTCTATCAGACTGAAAGTACCGTTTGTTGACCTGTCTTCAATCAAGGTTGATACAAACGCGGTTTCAAAAATCTCGGAGGAAGTTGCGAGAGAAAAGTGCGTATTTGCGTTCCAGTACAAGAACAACCGCCTTTTCGTTGCAACAAACGACCCCGTAAACTTCTACATTTTCGAGGACCTGAAGGTTCAGACGGGAATGGAAATCATACCGCAGATTTCCACAAAAACGCAGATTGAAGCCGCAATCGGAAAGTTCTATTCATCTCAGGCTATCGACAGCACGATGAACGAGCTTGAAAACGAGGCAGAGGGCGGCGACCTTACCGAAGACCTTGCAAAAGCCGAGTCCGAGGGACGTGTTGATAACGCGCCTATCGTTAAGCTCGTAAATATGATGGTTGAAACGGCTTTCAGAAACCAAGTAACCGATATTCACATCGAGGCGTTCAAGGACAGAACAAGAATTCGTTTCAGAATGGACGGCGAGCTTGTTGAGCAGGATATGAAAATCCCGCCCTCCTTCCACAACTCGATTATCACTCGTATCAAAATCCTTGGCGGAATGAACATTGCCGAGCGCAGAATACCGCTTGACGGACGTTTCGGAACGCGCATTGGCGGCGTAAACCTCGATATGCGTGTCAGCACAATCCCCTGCGTTTACGGCGAAAAGTGCGTTATACGTTTGCTTTCGACTGCGGACGACAAAACGCGTAAAATCACCGACCTCGGTATGACGGACTATAACTACGAGATGTTCAAGCAGATTATCCGCTGCCCGAACGGCGTTATGCTGGTAACGGGACCGACGGGTTCCGGTAAATCGACGACGCTTTACGCGACGCTCGGCGAGCTTTCTCAGCCGAATGTAAACATCGTTACGGTTGAGGACCCTGTCGAAAAGAAAATCGACGGCGTAAACCAGTGCCAGATTAACGCAAAGGCGGGAATGACCTTCGCGGCGGCGCTTCGTTCAATCCTCCGTCAGGACCCGGATATCATAATGGTCGGAGAAATTCGTGACGGTGAGACCGCCGATATTGCAATCCGTGCCGCTATCACGGGACACTTCGTTCTTTCAACACTGCATACCAACGACGCCGCGACCACAATCACGCGTCTTGTTGATATGGGAGTCGCACCTTATATGGTTGCGTCCTCTCTTGTAGGAATTATCGCACAGCGACTTGTAAAGCTGCTCTGCAAATCCTGCAAGGAAACCTACACGCTTTCCGACCCGAACGACCTGAAGCTGATGAACAAGAAAGAGCCCGTTCAGATTTGCAAACCGCACGCGGGCGGCTGCAAGTATTGCCGCGGCACAGGTTATGCGGGAAGAACCGCAATTCACGAGATTATCGTTGTAACACCCGACCTCAAGGAGCTCATCTCCAAAGACGCAACAGCCGAGGAAATCGGCGAGCTTGCGAGGAAAAACGGCACGCTTCTTCTTCGTGACAACGTAACTCAGATGGTTCTCGCAGGAAGAACGTCGATTGACGAGCTTGTAAAGGCAACCTATTCCGTATAAAACAAAAGGAGAATAAAGCAGTGGAAATGAATAACAACATTATGGACATCAACCGCATTCTCGATGAGGCGCGCGACCTCGGCTGTTCCGACCTTCATTTCACGGCGGGACTTCCTCCCGTTGTAAGACTTCACGGCGCAATCAGAAAGCTTTCGGGCTATCCCGACTGCACAGAGCCGCTGATTGTCAACGTAATAAACCAGATTACCTCCATCAAGCACAAGTCACAGATTTCCAAGGGACTTGACACGGACTTTTCGTATGTTTCCTCGGCGGGCTATCGTCACAGAGTTAACGTGTATCGTCAGCGCGGTTATCACGCGGTTGCGATACGTCTTTTGAGAAACGATATCCCGACGCTTTCCGACCTCAACCTCCCCGCGACTTTGGGTGAATTCTCCCTTGCACCGCGCGGACTTGTTCTGGTAACAGGCCCTACGGGTTCCGGTAAATCGACAACGCTGGCTGCGATGATTGACCACATCAATCGTCAGAAAAACTGCCACATCATCACGGTTGAGGACCCTATCGAGTATCTCCACACTCACAAGCAGTCTATGATAAACCAGCGTGAAATCGGACAGGACGTTGACTCCTTCGCGGGCTCGCTTCGTGCGGCGCTCCGTGAGGACCCGGACGTAATCCTCGTCGGAGAAATGCGTGACTTCGAGACCATCAACGCCGCGGTAACGGCGGCAGAAACAGGTCACTTGGTTCTTTCGACCCTGCATACAACGGGCGCTGCTCCGACAATCGACCGTATCATCGACGTTTACCCGCCGCATTCTCAGGGACAAATCCGCTCGCAGCTTGCAAACGCGATTGTGGGAATTATCTCGCAGACGCTCGTTCCGACGGCTGACGGCAAGGGACGCTGCGCGGCGCTTGAGGTGTTGAACGCAACGGACGCAATCCGCGCGATGATTCGTGAAGGCAAAATCTTCCAAATTCCGACAGCGGTTGCCACAGGTAAAAAGTACGGAATGTTCACGCTCGACCAAGACCTCGCACGCCTTGTAAGAATGGGCAAGGTATCCGACGCGGTTGCACGCACGCGCGTACAGGATTTGAGCGAGTACAAGCGTTATCTTGAGATGGGCGTAAATTAAGATTACATTAAATTTACACAAAACTCTTGTTAAATTCACTAAAAAAATCCCGCAAAAACCAAAACATTATACGAAAATGAGCGGAAAGGCAAAAAATTCAAAAAAAACACTTGCAATTTCCGAAGCAATCAAGTATAATGTAAATACAAACCGAAAGCGAAGCTGCAAACGACGATGTAAACGTTTTCAGCGGTTCGGGTTGTTGAATTCGGATATAACTCCGTTGGGGTTATACATAAAAAATTTTTTTACAGGAGGTCTTTACAATGATAAAGAAACTTCAGGCTCTCAAAGCCAAAAAGGGCTTTACTCTCGTAGAGCTCGTTGTAGTAATCGCTATCATCGGCGTACTTGCTGCAATTCTCGTTCCTACCATGATCGGCGTTGTTCAGGATTCTAACATCACTTCTGCTGATTCACTGGCTAAGACAATCCGCACCAATGCGGACACGTTCCTCACCAAGGCTGATACTGCTAAGCAGACGCTCAGAGGCTCCGACACTATGATTACTCTTAAGGTTGGTGTTGGTCAGACGGCTGCTACTGAAGAAGCTGCTGTTGAAGCAGGCAAATGGGATGTTGCTGTTGAGGGCGGCAGTGAAGATAAAGTTCAGTTCGGTTCAAAGGGCGACAAGTATTACTTTAGTTCTAAAGGTGTTACTGATCCTGACAAGAACACTTGCTTCGACCTCTACATGGCAGATGTAGTTCGTGATTTCAAAGCAGGTCATATTGAAATCTTCATCAAGAACAACTCAGTTATCGGCGTAATCGTTGTTCCCGGCGGTGCTGCACAGGATGTAACTGATTGCGGTTTTACTATTGATGATTCTGATCCTGCAAAGAATGTCTGGACTACTCAGGAAGCGACTTGGGCTGGCAACAAGGGCGGCGTAGGCGCAGACAGCATCATCATCGGTACTGCTCCTAAGATTCAGCACAAGGCTGGTACTACTACTGCTGGCGGTAATGCTGGAAAAACCTAATCCTTGATAACACAAGCGATTATTGAAAGAACTTAATTAAACACAAAAATTCCTCGGCGGCTTCGGCTGCCGGGGGATATTGTGTATCTTGACTGAGGTTGGATTTATGAAAAAATTCGCTCGTTTGAAGGCGAAATCTGCGTTCACTCTCGTGGAACTTGTTATCGTAATCGCGATTATCGGTGTTCTCGCGGGAATTCTTATCCCCGTGTTGGTGGGAACCGTGAGAAGCGCACACGTTTCTTCCTCAAACACAACCGCAAATGACGTGAGAAACGTTGTAAACGGCTGGCTCACGACGCAGTGCGCGAAGAACGTTTACGCGAAAGTTTACGACGACGAAAGCGCCGTCTATGTCAAAATCGTCGCAGACAACGGCGTTTACGAGGACCCCGAGTTCGTGGGCGATTTTTGGGTTCACGACGAGGACGAGGACGCTTTGTCGCAGGATTTGAAGCAGTACGTCGAGAGAACGCTCGGATATAAGAGAATGTACTCGATAGGCTATCTCACAGACGGACGAATCGGCGCACTTTATTTTGTGGAGGACGCCAAAGAACCCGAGGACGCTCCGACCGCCGCTGATTTTAAGCGCACAGATTTCTGGCCGAGCGACAACGGCTACACCAAAAACGGCGATGTTATCGGTACTTCGCCAATCATCACAAACGGATGATATAAAGCTTTGATGTTTCAAAGCTTTTGTTTGTGCGCTCTCGCGAGGTGCGTACAAACAAGGGCTTTGGAAAGGAGAATTTATGAGAAGATTTCTTGGAAAAAAAGGCTTTTCGCTTTTGGAACTGATTATTGTAATGGCGATAATTGCCGTGCTGACGGCGATGATTCTTCCGACCCTCTCGTCATCGGACGCGCAGAAAAGAGCGGTTGTTTCCGGAGCGAAGGATTTCTATTCCGCAACACAAAATCTATTTACAAAATATTCACGCTTTGAGGGCTTCCTCACTAACGAAATGAAGGAGCAGCAAATCGGTAACGACGCAGAAAACCTCAAATCGGACAGCATATTGGTGTACGACAAGAAGCTTTTCGGAAATTATCCGCCTCACGAATATGTGATGCTTTCGATGGCGGTCAGGAAGTCACAGATTGTCTATGTGAACGCAGTTTGCGCGGATTCTCTGGCAGAGTGCGAGCAGAAGATTTTCAAGCAGGAAGGCCTGGCACTCGAAGGAGACAAATATGTTCTGACGCCGTTTGAGAGGGCGTTTGCGCAGGATATTGACCCCCTGTTTGAGCAACAGGACGGAATTTATTATGCGTTGATAAGAGCCGAGGGACTCACGAGCGGTCCGCTTGATGATACCGCGACAAACCCCAGTATGAGAGTACTCCTGACGGGATTTAGTTTTGATGAACTGCCGATAGCGTCGGGCGATTTCAACGAATATAAGCAAGATGTTCTCCTCTTTAACGAGGATTTCAAACTTGCGAACGGCTTTTATATGGGCGTTTGCTCGAGCCTCAAGGTAAACGACGAGTATATCGGACAACCGAAGAGTTAGTACTGAGCGGTTTCGACACAGTCGACTAAAAATGAAAAGAGCGCTCATTTTTGGGCGCTTTATTTTTTTAATTGTGAAGCATTATTGGAGGTTATATGAAACTAACCGCACTCCCCTGCCTCTGCGCAGATGTTTTTGACGGAACTGAAGAAATCCGAACAGGCGGTGAAGCGATGAATTTTGCTGTACACGCGGCGAAATTTCACGGAATTGACGTTGCGCTTGTGGGGATAATCGGGAAAGACCGCTTCGGCGAGGCAATTCTTGAGGCGCTTTCCGACAAGAA
>CAMEQX010000063.1 GCA_945933905.1 uncultured Clostridia bacterium | reverse complement strand
CAAGCTATTTTCTGCGACATAGCGGTAAATTCAGATGACGGAAAATTCTCGGTTTACGACTACATCAAAGAGGAGCTTCAGCGGCGCGGAATTCCCGCAAGCGAGATTTGCACCGCAGGCGACGCGAAAGACCAAAAGCAGCGAAACGAGATGTTCGCGCAGCTGCGTTCGGGACAGAAGCGTATCGTTCTCGCTAGCACAAGCAAGCTTGGAACAGGCGCGAACATTCAGACGAAACTCGCCGCACTTCATCATTTGGATATCCCGTGGAAACCGTCTGATTTGGAGCAGCGCAACGGTAGAATAATTCGTCAAGGCAACACGTTTGACAAGGTAAGCGTGTACAATTACGTCACCGAAAACACGTTTGACGCGTATATGATGAATATAATCGTCACAAAACAGAAATTTATTTCGCAGCTTATGTCGGGAAAAACTCCCGCAAGAACGTGCGAGGACGTGGACGAAATGGTGCTGAATTACTCTGAAATGCAAGCCCTTGCAACAGGCGACCCGCGCATTAAAGAAAAGATTGAGCTTGACGGTGAAGTGTCGCGCCTGCGCACGCTCGAAAGCGAACATTATAACAACAAGTACAAGCTCGAGGACGTTCTTGTTCAGCGAAAAGCCGAGCTAACATTGCAGGAAAAACGATTGGTTCTGGCGAAAAGCGACAAGGAATTTGCGGAAAAACAGTCTGAAGAATTCTCCGTAAAGCTGAACGGAAAAACCTACACCGAGCGCACGGAAGCCGCAGATGTTCTCGCGAAAGAAATTCAAAGGTGCATTGTGAAACACGATGAAATTAAGCTCGGCGAGTACAAGGGGTTTGAAATCACGCTTTCCCCGCCGACATCGCTCACCGCTTCATTCGCTACGATAAATCTCAAACGCGACGGCGGTCTGAATTACAGCACGAACGTTGAGTTTATCAGCAATCTCGGCGACCTTACCCGAATGGAAAACATCGTTAAAATCGGTATCGACAAGGAAATCGCAAACTGCGAAAATACGATTTCGCGCGACAAATCCGATATCGAGCAGGCGACAAAAACTCTCACGCAGCCGTTTGAATTTGCCGATGAGCTTGCCGAAAAATCCGCGCGTCTTGAGCAGCTAAACGCAGAGCTTGACTGCGGAAGAAACGAAGAAGTTTTCATCAGCGAGGATAACGATAAAGAAGAAAACCCGCCCGAACTGAACCAAGACAAACCCACTCCCAAGCACCCGAAAAGATAATTTTCACACAGCCCCGCCGCTCTGACGGGGCTATTCTTTTTCAGAAAGGAATGAGATTATGGCAGATGAAAATATAAATTCCGAGCTAATTCAACGCGCAAGAAACGCAAATCTCGCAGAGTATTTTCTCAAAAGCGGCTATGAATGTGAGCAAAAAAGAAATGAGCTGCACGTCAAAGGCTACGGCGGTTTGTTCGTGAACACCGTGACAAATCAGTGGTACTGCTTCTCGCAAAGCGGCACAAATCGCGGCGGCAACAACGCGATAAATTGCCTCACGGACGTTATCGGACTTGATTTCAAAAGCGCGGTCGAGCAACTCGCAGGCAGCAGTTTTTCCGAGGTAAAACGTTCCGCGCCCATTGAAAATCACAAGGAACTTTCGCTCCCCGAGAAAGCCGAGAATATGAAACGCGTTTTCGCTTACCTTTGCCAAAGCCGAAAAATAAGTCCGAGAATTGTGTCGCAGCTTGCACACGATGGACTGCTTTATCAAGACAAAAAAGGCAACGCGGTTTTCGTTCACAAGGACGAGAACGGAAAAATTATCGGCGCGGAAATTCAAGGTACAAGCTCGTTCCAAAGGTACAAAGGAGTTGCTGCGGGAACGAGCGAAAGCGTGTTTTCCGTAAAAATCGGCGAACCGAAAAAGTGCTACGTTTTCGAGAGCGCGATTGATTTGCTTTCATTCAAACAGATGGCAAATCAAGAAAAAATTCAAAATTCCCTGCTTGTTTCAATGGCGGGATTGAAACCGAATTCCATAAAAAAAATCGCCGACAGCGGAATAAAAATGTACAGCTGCGTTGACAATGACGAGGCGGGAATTAAATTCACGCAGGACAACAATCTCACACCTTGCCGAAAAATTCTCGAAGAAAAAGGTGTGAAAGATTGGAACGATTTGCTCAAACAAACGGTTGAGAAAATCGAAAAAAACGAGCAAGTATCTCCGCAAAAACCCGAGCAGAATTTCACCAAAAACAGCTCGCATTCTCGCCGCTAAATCTTGCAAAACTGAAAAGAAAATTTCCGCAGAATTACAAAAAATTCTGCGGATTTTTTCAAAAAAACTCCGAAAATTTACTCCAAGAGAAGCGAAAAAAGCTCTCGATTTGCTGATATTTTTCAGCAAAAAATCGTGAAAAAATTCTGAATTTCAACGAAAATTTTGAAACGGTTTTTAAAAAATTTTGCGGATTTCCGTGAAGTTTTTTTCGAGAGCTTTTTTCGGTTTTTTTGAAAAACCGAGGCGGGTTCTAGGGTGTCCCTAGCGAAATGGCATATATTGGAAAACGGGACGTTTGCCAATATTGCTTATTGAGTATAAGCAGTTTTGGCGCACCCCTTAAAAAAAGTGCTTATATCGCACCCGAAAATAAGAAAAAACGCAAAAAAATCAAAACTGAAAAAGAAAGCAGATTTTGCGAATTTTTCAAAAAATCATACAAAAAAATCTGACAGGAGGCTGCAAAAATGGCAGGAAAAAATCAGAAATTATCTCTCACATTTCGTGTGGACAAAGGAGTGCTTGAACATAACAACCGAAACTTCATCGCTAAAAATGTTGACCGCGAAAGAATATCCGAAAACATCACCTACAAGCAGGAAAATCTGCGCGACAAGTACCACGAACTTTTCGACCAAGCTCTCGCCGATTACAACGCAAGGCAAAACCGTGCTGACCGCAGAATTTCAGATTACTATGAGCATATCAAAAAGGGACAAAAGGAGAAAACCTTTTACGAAGTAGTTGTCCAAATCGGCGATAAAGATAACTGCGGAATAGGCGCGGAAAATTTTGAAAGCGCAAAACAAATGCTTGACGAGTATATGAAAACGTTTGAGCAGCGCAACCCGAACATTAAAGTTTTCAATGCGGTTATGCACCTTGATGAAGCAACTCCTCATCTTCACATCGACTTTATTCCTATTTGCAATAAAAAAATCCGTGGACTTCCCACACGCGTTTCTCTCAAAGGTGCGCTCGAGGAGCAGGGATTTTCTTCAAAATCAAAACGCATTTCCGAGTGGGCAAGTTGGGCTGAAAGCGAGAAACAAATGCTTGCGGAAGTCTTGAAAAAGCACGGTTTTTCGCAGGACGTAAAGGGCGCACATTACTCGCATATGACTGTTCCCGAATACAAAAACGCGAAGAAAAAAATCGAAGAAATTAACAAACACGTCAATGCGTTCAAGGAAAAACCGATTGAAAATCTCTCGCCGGAAGAAATCGCGATGATAAAAAATCAGAACGATTATTTGCGAGGCGAAATCCAAAAGCGCGATGAAAATATCAAAATTCTCTCGAAAAAAGCAGGCGCGAAATATGTGCAGTATGAAATTTACGCGCCCGACAAGCTCGCGTTCGTTGCCGAGGAATTGAAACGCGCGAACGTTCCGCTTGTCGAGGAAAGCAACGCGATTTACGTTCCCGAATGGGCGCTGAAAACTTGCGGAGCAATCGCCGCGAAGTATCGACCGAACTACTATTTCGGAATTCACGACAGAATTAAGCTCGATATCGACACTCTCATTTATTCGTGCGAAAATTTTTCGCAGCTTCTCGAAAAGCTCCGCGATGAGAAAAATTACGAACTGAAAACAGAGGGAAAATATATCGCCGTGAAGTCCCCTGCCGCGCAAAGATTTGTTCGTCTGAAAACACTCGGCGAAGAATATCTGCCGCAAAATATTGAAAAAAGAATTGCCGACCGCGATAAATTCCCGAAAGCAGTTCAAGCAAAATCCGCGAAAGCTAATCAGACCGAGCAGCGTTTTTATTCAACGATTACGCAGACTATTATCGCGGTTCGCTCGTTCAAATTCACGCCCGAAAAAACAAATCCGAAGAAAATTTACAGCTTTGAGAACGACAAACAAATCAATTTTCTTTCGGAACAGCTGCTCACAATGCACGAATTTTCGCTGACAAGTCCCGAGGAAATTTATAAGGCTGCCGAGGAAAGTCAGAAGAAAATTTCCGAAAAAGTTGAGAAAATTAAGCAGCTTTCGGACGATATTCCGCAGCTTAAATCCGATATCTCGCAGCTGAAATTCTATTTTTCTGCCGCAAATTCGCAGCACCTTGACGCGATGGGACAAGTTAAACTTGCCGCGGCAAAGGAAGTCGCCGATAAGTACGGTATTACAAGCGCCGAGGACATAAAAGACCTTGAAACGCGACTCCGACTCTCCCCCACTTACATCGGTTCGATTAAATCGGAAATCTCCGAGGAACAGTTGAAGCTGAATAAAATCTCGGAGCTTATCCGAACGTATGAAAAAATTATCGAGGGCAACTACATCGACAATCTCATCGCTGCCGAACGCGAACGACAAGCGCGTGAGGACAACCAAAAGCAAATGAAATAACAGACAAGTCCGAAAAAGTTCGGGCTTTTTTTGTGCAGTTTTTTGCAGTCGAGTTTGATTTATAATCAACAAAAAAGAAAGAGGTAAAAATTTATGAACGCGATTTTTCAGCTATTAAATCCGAGCAACACCGTATCCGTGAACCGTCCGCTTGCGCACGCTCTCGGTCTGAACGAGGCTGTCGTTTACGGCGCACTGATTTCAAAATTTTACTACTATTCCGAGCGCGAAATGCTCGATGACGGTTGGTTTTACTCGACCGCGCCTGATTTAGAAGAAAGCACTGCCCTGTCCGAGAAACAGCAGAAACGCTGCGTTGACAATCTGGTTAAGGCGGGTCTTATCCGCTGTGAGCTGCGCGGAATGCCTGCAAAACGCAGCTTTTACATAATCGATGATATCTCGGTTATACAAGCTCTGATAGCCGAGGGCGAGGCTGCTATGCGCAAAATCAAGCCCGCAGCTGCGGAAAGCTATGAGAAAAAGCGCAAGTCCGAGAACACCGAGCCGAACGAAAGCACAAAGAGAATGAACGATTTTCTCGCGGCAGCGTTTGGAACAAGTTTATCTGAAGAAGAAAACAGCAACTGCGAAATTCCGCATAACAGCGCCGTTTCTCCCTGCTCCGACAAAAGGGCGGAGCAAGCTCCGACAGAAGAGCCGTCCTTGCTCCGCCAAAAGGTAGGAGCAAGCTCCGACCAAACGGCGAACCAACACTTTATTAAAACTAAAGATAATAAACCTAAAGGAAAAAATCCTATCAATCAATCTATCTGCGAAACCGATGGGATTGATAGGATTGATTTCACACGGCAAAATGTTCGTGAAAAATATGAGCAAATCGTTCGAGAGAACATAAGCTACGATTATTTTTTGGAGAACAAGAACACCGATATCCGTGAAATAGACGAGCTTGTGTCGCTTATCGTTGATGTTATCTGTTCCAACAAGCCGACTGTGCGCGCGAACGGCGAGGAAATTCCGCAGGAAGTCGTGAAATCGCAGTTCCTCAAGCTGAACGAAAGCCACATCGAGTACGTTCTTGCAGCACTGAAAAAGAATAACACGAACGTGCGGAATATTCGGAGTTATCTAATTACCACGCTTTACAACGCGCCTGCGACAATCTCGAGCTTTTGGAACGCCGAGGTTAATCACGATATGTACGGCAAATAATTTTTCTTTTTCAGTCTTGAAAAATTCACGAAAAAGGTTGCAATCCGCTTAAATTTGATATATAATATTACTATAACCCGTCGAGGAGGGATTTCTTTGGATAACTGCAACGCATACGAAATATCGTTCAAACACGAGATTTTGAACGAATTTATCGCAAGTATAAACGGCTTTATCGGCAGAAATTACAGCGATAATTCAATGCCCGAAAATATATCCGCTATGGAAAAGGAAATTTGGCAAATCTACAATAAAATTCCCCTTGAGGATAATATGGACGTTCTGAACGGCTTTGAACAACGACTCTCTGAAATTCGCGATTATGTGCGAAATAACACCCCAAATTCGCGCTGAATGAATTAGGGGGTGTGTTATGACGGATTACTCGGCTTATTCAGAAAGCGATTTTCGTGAAGCATTCGACAAATTTTACAGATTGCTCACCGATGGCAAACGTCCCGTAAACAGTCCCAAAGCGTTTCTTCTCGGCGGTCAGAGCGGCGCGGGAAAAACCACAATTCACGATATAATTCAAAAAGCAAACACGAATTTTATCGTAATTGACGGCGATAGATTTCGTGAACGTCACCCGAATTTTGAGGAAATTCACAGAGTTTACGGCAATAATGCCGCGAATTACACGCAAAAGTTTTCCAACAGCATTGTAAACGCGCTGATTGAAAGGTTGAGTTCCGAGCGCTTCAATCTCATAATCGAGGGAACGTGCCGAACCGCCGAAGTGCCGCTGAACACCTGCCGATATCTCAAAAATAAAGGCTATTCGGTTAAACTCGCGGTGATGTGTACCGACAAAGAAACTTCTTGGCAAAGCACAATCGACAGGTACAACGAGATGGAACGGCTCGGACTTTTGCCGAGAGCTGTTCCGCGAGATAAGTTTGAGGAAACCGTGAAAGCTATTCCCGATAATATCTCGGCGCTGTATAAATCGCGCGAATTTGACAACATTCTGTTGTTTAACAGGAAAACGGAATGTCTGTACAATATGAAAAAGCAGCCGCAGCAAAATCCCGCCGAAATCGTCAAGCGTGAGCTGAACGGCAAACAAATTCAGCACCAAAATAAGTCGAAACATCGCAGATAATCGTGCTATATGTAGCACATTTTTCTTTTCAGTCTTGAAAGATTTCTGCAAAAGGGTTGACAAAACGGATTGAATTGTGTATAATATAAATGCAAGGTTAATTATATAACTTGCGGCGGTATTCCTTCCGCTTAAAGTGGGAACTTTAAAAGCGTGTGAACCCTACCGTTAAGTGGGAACTTTATAAAGATGGGCGCTACTACCAGTTTAAATAAATGTGGAACTTTTAACGCGTGAACCCTACCGAGAAAAGGAACAGAAAAGGCTTCGCTTCGGCGGAGTCTTTGTTTATAAAGATAATTTGTGCTACATATAGTACATTTTCTTTTCAGCCTTGAAGAAAATTCTGCAAAAGGGTTGACAAAAGGCAAATATCGTGATATAATAATAGTGAGATCGGAAGAGCGTCGTGTAGGGAAAGAGTGTAGATCTCGGTGGTCGC
>CAMEQX010000062.1 GCA_945933905.1 uncultured Clostridia bacterium | reverse complement strand
TCATACGCGCGGTTGTGCCCGATTTCGTCACCGTGACAATCGCCGCCGCGCCCAAATCCATCGCCGCCGAAACCGTCGCGTGAGAAATTGCCGCAGAAACGTTTGTGCCGTCGTGCGCTTCTTGCTTGTGGAAACGCTTCTTGTAATCGATAGCCTTCTCGGTTGTCTCGGCAATCAGCGCCATCGTCTTCACCGCTTCAACAGGGTGCTCGCCCGCAGCGGTTTCGCCCGAGAGCATAATCGCGCTTGTGCCGTCGTAAATCGCGTTTGCAACGTCGGTGGTTTCCGCGCGGGTAGGGCGCGGGTTGTGAATCATACTTTCGAGCATCTGCGTTGCCGTGATGACTTGCTTGCTTGCGCTGAAGCCTTTTTTAATCAGCATTTTTTGAAGCTGCGGGATTTCCTCAAACGGAATTTCCACGCCCATATCGCCGCGCGCAACCATTATTCCATCGGAAACGCGCAGGATTTCATCGATATTTTTCACGCCCTCCTCGTTCTCGATTTTCGCGATAATGCGGATATCGGGGCGGTTTTCCTCGGCGAGAATTTTGCGGATTTCAAGAACATCATCGGCGCAGGTGACAAACGAAGCTGCTATAAAATCGAAGCTCTCGCGGCAGCCGAAACGGATATCAGAGATGTCAACCTCGCTGAGATACGGCATCGAGAGCTTAACTCCGGGGATATTCACGCCCTTGTTGTTGGACAAAATGCCGCCGTTCAAAACGGTGCAGATAATGTCGGCGGTGCCGTCGTCGTTGTGCTTGATATCGGCGCAGCGCACGGAAACGTTTCCGTCGTCGATAAGTATACGCGTGCCGATTTCGATATCATCGGGGAGGTTTTTGTAGGTTATCGCGGCGCGGGTTTCGTCGCCCTCGATATCGGCTGTCGTGAGAACGAAGGTGTCGCCTGTCTTGATTTCAACCTTTTTGTTATCCCTGAACTTTTTCAGACGAACCTCGGGACCTTTCGTATCAAGAAGCGTTGCAATCGGCTTTCCGAGCTCCTTCGCAAGCCTTACCACGCGGTCGTGCGTGATTTTATGACCTTCCTGCGTGCCGTGCGAGAAATTCTGCCGCGCGACGTTCATTCCGCTCTCCATAAGCTGACGGAGAACCTCGTCGCTTTCTGTCGCTGGTCCCATTGTACACACAATTTTCGTTCTTCTCATATCTGTTTCCTTTCGTCAAATATTTTATCTTTATACATTTATATTATACCCGTAATTTCGCGGTTTTGCAAGTGAAAAAATTTGATTTTACGAAGAAAAATTACAAAATGTGTTGAAAATATTCTACAAATATGTTATAATGTTTAATGGGAATATGTTTTTGAGTTTGTATATTTTGTACAAAATCACGGGAGGAGGGCGTCAATGGACTGCGCCTTGTGGCTAAATCGGAGAAAAGTTTTCTCCGCAAGTGAAATTTGTGAAAATCTCGACACTGCTTCTCTGCTGGGATATTTTGCGGCGGGAAGCCTTGTGGAGTGGCTTTATGAACACAGCGGCGAGGATTACGCGAGAAAACTTGAAACGCTTTCGCCCGCCGATAAAGATATACGCGAAAAAATTGAGCGGATTTTCACGGGAAAGCCTGTCGCTTTCAAGAAATTCGGCTCGGAAATCCCCGTGAAATGCGCCTCGGGGAGCGGCTCGGCAAGCTCTTATAAACCGAGTTCAATGCGCGGCTCGTTTCGCTTCGGGAGCGGGAGTTTTCTGCTAAGCTCGTTTCTGAAGAGCTTTCGGACAGGCTCGGGCGGCTTCTACAACTACATCGGCAGCTTTTACCTCGGCTCGTTCCTTTTCGGGAGCGGTTTTCACGAATGGGAGTGGGAATGGGAACAGTTTTTCGGCTCGTTCTTCAACACAAGTTTCCGCTTCGGCTCGGGGATTTCCGCAAAGCTCGCGTTTTTGCGAAATTTCGGCTCTTTTCAATTCGGTTCGTTCCGGTTTGGCTCTTACAGATTTAGTTCGTACAATTTCGGTTCGTGTGTGGGAAACGGCTCGTTTTCGGCGGGAAATTTGCCCGAGCTGCCCGAGTTCCTTCAAAATCTTGACGAATACGACAGAATTATGCTGATGAGCCTTTACGGCTGTCCGTTAAATCAGTTCGGCTACGGAATTCACAATATTTGACATTTGAGAGGTAATTTATGAAACTTAAGACAATCAGAATTGCAATTATCGTTTTGGCTCTTTTTGTCGGCGGCATAATTTTCCTTGTGACGTCGATTAAGCAGAAGGCGGAGTACAACGCGCCGCGCGTCAATCTCGAAACCGTAACCGCGGACGAATTGCGCGAGGGAATGTTTGTCGAGGGAGATATCTACGAGATGTGGAGTGAGTTTGCCTATACAGAGGAATACGAGTCAACGCTCGGAGTAAAACATAACGAAAAAACAACCGACCGTTATTTCGCACTCCCGATGGAATATTCGTTTTCACAGGATTTGCCGATGTTTGTCGCGATTTGCACGAGAAACAAAAGCGAAATCTCCACGCTGAACAAAATGTCCGATGAATCGAACGAGTACTATATGAACGGAACAATTCCGAAAACCACAATTCATTTTGTCGGAAAAGTGCAAAAACTCAAGGGCGAATATGTCGATTTCTTCAAAGAATACATCGCTTATCAGTTTGACATCAGCGAGAGCGAAGCACAGCAACTTTACACCCCCTATGTCATCAGAAGTTGGAAAGAGGACAATTCCACGGTTGGAATTATCATCGGCGCGGTTATGACGGTGCTTGGGCTTGGCGGCGTTGCATTCTTTGTTGTGAGCCTGATTAAAGCAAAGCGCGGATACTGATGGACGCTTTTCACCTTTCTTCCTTTGAGCCCGCGAAAACAAAGGGCAAAACCGAGGTTCGCGTTGAGGATTTCGACCTGTACTGCACGGCACTTTCTGCGCTTGCTTGGAGAAAATTTAACGGGAAAATCACGATGTGCTGCGACAGCGTTTTTGCGGATTATTATGAAAAAATCGACTTTCTGCCGCTCTGGAACGAGGTCAAGGTTAACGTCTCCGACGACCTCGAGGGGATAAATCCTGCGATGTTCTGGGCTGGCGGGAAGCTGCTTGCACTGCGTGAGATGAACGCGCCGTGCGTGATGATTGACACGGATTTTATCGTGTGGAGAACGCTCGAATTCGGCAGCGAAATTATCGCCGCGCACCGCGAGGAAATCTCCGATGATATCTACCCGCCGCTTGACTTTTTCGCGGTGAAAAACCACGTTTTGCCCGATTTCAGCGAAACGGTTTTGCCGCTTAACACCGCGTTTCTTTACGTTTCCGACAACGATTTCAAGAACTTTTACACATCTCAGGCGATTGCGTTTATGAAATCCGCGGTTGACTGCGACGACTATCTGAAATATATGGTTTTCGCGGAGCAAAGAATGCTTGCGATGTGCGCGGACTTCACGGAAACTCCCGTGAAAACCCTGCTTGACAAGGACAGCCTGCACTTCCCGCAGAGCGATTTCACGCACCTGTGGGGCGCGAAGCAAGTGATGCGCGACAATCCCGCTTTGCGCGCGGATTTTGTTGAAAAGTGCAAGTCAAGGATAATCCGCGAATTCCCCGAATATTCTTATATTATCGAGAAGATTGAGGCGGCTTGCTTTGAATAATCGCGCATTTTTTTTCCAAAATAAGACAGAAAAACTTGTTTTGGGGGAATTTTTGTGGCGCTAAAAGCGGTTGATTTGAGGAAAATTTACAAGGTGGGCGGAGTTGAGGTGGGGGCGCTGGACGGCGTTTCGCTTGACATTGCGGACGGCGAATATGTTACGGTTGTGGGGAGCTCGGGCTCGGGGAAATCTACGCTGATGAACATTCTCGGGTGCCTTGACAGCGCAACCTCGGGGAGCTGTTTTCTTGACGGCGAGGACACTTCCGCGCTTTCCGACAGGCAGCTTTCCGAAATCCGAAGCAGGAAAATCGGGTTTATTTTTCAGAGCTTCAATCTGATAGCGGGGCTTTCTGCGCTTGAAAACGTGGAGCTTGCGCTTGCTTACCGCAGAATTCCGAAATCTCAGCGCGAGGAGAGGGCGCTTGCGGCACTTGAAAGCGTGCGGCTTTCGGACAGGGCGCTTCATCGTCCGAGCGAGCTTTCGGGCGGTCAGCAGCAGCGGGTTGCGATTGCGCGGGCGATTGCGGCGAGCCCCGAGATTATTCTCGCAGACGAGCCTTGCGGAAATCTCGACAGCGCTTCGGGCGAGGAAATTCTTGGAATTCTCGGTGAACTAAACCGCGCGGGCAAAACCATTGTGATGATTACCCACAACGAAAAAACCGCCAAACAAGCGCAGCGGCTCGTGCGAATTTCCGATGGGAAAATTGTGTGAGCAGCGGTCGCAAAACGGCTCAGGGAGCGGCTTTGCGGGGATTTAGCGAGAGCGAAGCACGCGGCTCGGCTCGGGGAGCGGCTTCGCGGGGATTTCACGAGAGTGAAGCACGCGGCTCGGCTTGGAGAGCGGCTTCGCGGGGATTTCGCGGGAGTGAATGTCGCGGCTCGGCTCAGGGAGCGGCTTCGCGGGGATTTCGCGAGAGTAAAGCACGCGGCTCGGCTCGGGGAGCGGCTTCGCGGGGATTTCGCGGGAGTGAAGTTCGCGAAACGGCTCGGGGAGCGGCTTTGCAGGGATTTTGAGAGAGTGAAGTTCGCGAAACGGCTCGGGGAGCGGCTTCGCGGGGACTTCGCGGGAGTGAATGTCGCGACTCGGCTCGGGGAGCGGCCTCGCGGGGATTTCGCAGGAGTGAATGTCGCGGCTCGGCTCGGGGAGCGGCTTCGCGGGGATTTCGCGAGAGTGGAGTTTGCGAAACGGCTCAGGGAGCGGCTTCGCGGGATTGTATGAACGGAGGGAACGTTATGACTTTGCAGGAAATTATCGACGACAGCAAGCGGATTGTGTTTTTCGGGGGAGCGGGCGTTTCCACGGAGAGCGGAATTCCCGATTTCCGAAGCGCCGACGGGCTTTACAATCAAAAGTACAAATTCCCGCCCGAAACGATAGTTTCGCATAGCTTTTTTGGTCGGAATACGGGAGAATTTTTCAGATTTTACCGCGACAGAATGGTTTTTCCGGAAGCGAAGCCGAATGCCGCGCACAAAAAGCTTGCCGAATGGGAGCAGCGCGGGATTTTGTCGGCGGTTATCACACAGAATATTGACGGTCTTCATCAGCTTGCGGGAAGCAAAAACGTAGTCGAGCTTCACGGGAGCATTCATAGAAATTACTGTATGAAATGCAAAAAGTCCTATCCGCTTTCCAAGGTTATCGAAGCGGACGGCGTGCCGAGGTGCGAGTGCGGCGGGATAATCAAGCCCGATGTCGTGCTGTACGAGGAGTCCCTCAAAGCCGAGGATATGGAAAAAGCGGTTAGGGAGATTTCGGCGGCGGACACGCTGATTGTCGGCGGCACTTCGCTTATGGTGTATCCCGCGGCGCTGTTTTTGCGCGACTTCAACGGCAAGCATCTTGTGGTCATCAACAAGAGCGAAATCAATGTCAAAAACGCAGAGCTTGTCATTTTCGACAGCATAGGAAAGGTGCTCGGCGAGTTGAAT
Organism: uncultured Clostridia bacterium; assembly: GCA_945933905.1. Lineage (GTDB taxonomy): Bacteria > Bacillota > Clostridia > Oscillospirales > Ruminococcaceae > CAG-115. The sequence continues at coordinate 1,773 of CAMEQX010000062.1, read as the reverse complement.
TGACGTGGCTTTGCGCGGATTTTGGTTGGAGAACAGAAAAATAGGGTGCAGCTTCAAGCTGCCGGAGAAAGGAATGAAAATGGAAAAGGTACATACTCTGTCGTATCAGTGCCCGAACTGCAACGCGGCGCTGGAATTCGACAACGCAACGGGAAAATTCAAGTGCTTTTACTGCGACAGCACCTTTTCGGAAGCGCAAATCAAGGCGCTTTTCGAGTCGCGCGACGACGCGGTTAATCTTGAGGAGTCGGTTGAGCCCGAGCTCACCGCCGAGCAGCAGGAAACCGAGGATTTTACGGGACAAAGCGCGCTTTACAGCTGTCCAAACTGCGGCGCGGGCGTTATCTGCGACAGCCTTACCGCTTCAACGCGCTGTCACTTCTGCCACACGCCCGTTATCCTCTCGGGACGGCTTTCCGGCGAGTACAAGCCCGATTTGATTATACCGTTTGCGACAACCCGCGAGGTTGCTCAGGAGAAATTTTTCGCTTATACAAAGGGCAAATTCCTGCTCCCGCGCGGCTTTAAGAGCGAGGCACAGATTAAAAATATCTCCGCGCTTTATGTGCCTTACTGGCTGAAAAGCGGTCTTGTTGACGCAAATCTCACGGCAACGGGAAAAACTATCCGCACTTGGCGCACGGGCGACGTTCGTTACACGCACACAAAGCTTTATCACGTTGAGCGTGAGGCGGAGTTTTCGTTTGTGAGAGTGCCGTGCGACGGTTCAAAGAGAATTGACGACGCGCTGATGGAGAGCATCGAGCCGTTCGTTTATAACGGCGTGAAACCGTTTAATATGTCCTATCTGTCGGGCTGCGCCGCGGAAAAGTATGACGTGACGAAAGAAGAGGCTGCTCAAAGAATTGACGAGAGAATTCAGACGGCGGCAAACGGCGAGCTTATGCGGCTGGCTTCGGTTTACAACGCGCTTGAGAATGTGAGCACAAACATCAAATATCGCAGTCAGGAGTACGCCTACGCGCTTTTGCCGGTGTGGTTTTTGAACTATACCTACAAGGGCAAGGACTATGGCTTTGCTGTAAACGGACAGACGGGAACAACCTTCGGCGAGCTCCCCGTGAGCAAGAAAAAGCTGTTTTTATTCGGGGCGGGAGTTTTCCTTGCGGTGCTGATAATCGCGTTTGTGATTTTGAGCCTGTTTTTCGGCGAATAAGGAGGGGAATGTGATGAAAAAAATCAAAAAGCTGTTCCCCGCGATAATTGTTGCTTTGACGGCGTTTTTTTCGCTGACAATAACCGCGTGCGCCGAGGGGAAATATTCGGTTGCGCTCGATGATTTGGATAACTGTCTGACGGAAATGGAGGAAAATTCGCTTCGGCAGATTATGCAGGAAACCGCAGACAAAACCAAGCTGAATATCGGTTTTTGCATAACCGCGGATTTGAACGGAATGTCGGACGAGATTTATTCGGATTATTATTCCGATGAACATTTCGGATACGGTTCGGATTCGATTGTGCTGCTGATGGTGAACACTTACGACAAGCCCGAGTATTCGTATGTTACCGATGAAATATCGACAAGCGGCGTGGCTGTCGGGAAATTCAGCAAGTCGCTTATCGAGAACAATATATTCCCGAGGATTTACAAGGGATTTGATGATTTCAAGGCGACTTCCGTGGGAGTGCCGAATTACAATGCGTATAAGGGGTATAGCTCCGCGCAGTTTTATCAGGCGGGAGTAGGTTTCTGCAAGGCGGTTGAGACGTTGAGCAGTCGGTTTTTTACGGTTTGGGCGACAATCGGCG
>CAMEQX010000061.1 GCA_945933905.1 uncultured Clostridia bacterium | reverse complement strand
GACGGACCTTTCGGCGATGAATTTGACGAGATAATCGAGGACAACAAGGGCGGCGCGGACACTTGGGAGAAAGCCGAGGCGCTTTTTCAGCAAAAGGCGCTGAAGCACGCGATGGAAAAGGCGGGACTTGTCCCCGAGAAGATGGACTTGATTTTCGCGGGAGATTTGCTCAATCAGTGTACCGGCTCGTCCTATGGCTTGAAGGATTTCTATATTCCATTTCTTGGAATTTACGGCGCTTGTTCAACATTTGCCGAGGGACTTTTGCTTGCGGGCGCGATGGTAAACGCGGGCTATGTCGATAACGCAGCGGCGGTTGCCTCGTCGCACTATTCTTCAGCAGAGCGGCAGTTTAGGGTTCCGTTGAACTACGGCGGCGTCCGTACACCCACAGCGCAGTGGACTGCAACGGCAGCGGGAGCTGCGATTGTTGCGGCGAGCCAGAAACCGCCGTTTATCAAAGCGGCGACAGTCGGAAAAATACAGGATATGGGAATTTCCGATTTGAACAATATGGGCGCGGCGATGGCGGGCGCGGCTTATGACACGATTTCGCGGCACTTGAAGCATCTCGGCTCGCATCCCGAGGACTATGACGCGATAATCACGGGCGACCTCGGAGAAGTCGGGAGCAATATGCTGTACGAGCTGTTTCAGCGTGATGGAGTTGCATTTGAACAGCACCACAAAGATTGCGGCTTGATGATATATGACCGCGAGAAGCAAGACGTACACGCGGGCGGAAGCGGCTGCGGCTGCTCGGCGTCGATGATGTGCGGGCACTTTCTGAAACACGTTGAAAACGGCGATATAAAGCGAATTCTGTACGTTGCAACAGGCGCACTGATGTCGCCGACAATGGTTCAGCAAGGCGGGAACATCCCCGGCATCGCGCACGCGGTTGAGATAACGAACCGCTGAAAACGGCTTTGCAAAGCGGAATTTCCCGAAAGCTTTTCAAGCGGAATATTTCGGCATCGCGCGCTTTTGGACAACGTGCGGGTGAATTCTCGCGAGAATGCGGTTGAATTCGCACGAAAACGGCGAATAAATGCGGATTTTCAGCTAAAATGGCAGTTTTTTGGGCGAAAATCTTGGATTTTCCGAGCGAAAACACACGGCTGAAATCTCGCGAGAAATGCGGCAAAACGCGCGAAAACGGTAAAATAATGCGGAATTTCCGCTAGAATAGCAACTTTTCGGGCGAAAATCTTGTCTTTTTCCTAGCAGAATGCGCGGCTGAAATCTTGCGAAAAAGCGGCAAAAACGCGCGGAAACGGCAAAATAATGCGGATTTTCAGCTGAAACAACAGCTTTTCGGGCAAAAATCTTGGTTTTTCCGAGCGAGAACGCTCGCCTAAAATCACGCAAAATGCGGCAAAACGCGCGAAAACGGTAAAATAATGCGGATTTTCAGCTAAAATGGCAGTTTTTGGGTCGAAAATCTTGGCTTTTTCCTAGCAGAATGCGCGGCGAAAATCACGGAAAAATGCGGCTGAATTCTCGTGAAAACGTTGAAATTAAGCGAAATTTCAGCTAAAATGGCAATTTTTTGGGCGAAAACCTTGGTTTTTCCGAGTGAAAATGCGCGGCTGAATTCTTGAAAAAATGCCGCGAAAAATTGCTCTAAAAAGCCTCGCAAGCCGCGTTGTTAAGCGAAATTCTTGGGAAGAAACTTGGCTTGTTGCTGAAAGAAATGGAGGATAAAATGGGAACTTTTATGGATTATTTTTGGGCGTTTATTATCGGCGGGGTGCTTTGCGCAATCGGGCAGGTGCTGATTGACCTCACAAAGCTCACGCCCGCACGGATACTCACGTCATACGTTGTGGCGGGGGTGATTTTGGGCGCGCTTGGCTGGTACGAGCCGATTGTTGACCTTGCGGGCGGCGGCGCGACCGTTCCCCTCACGGGCTTCGGCAATCTTCTCGCAAAGGGCGGGCGCCGCGCGGTTGACGAAAACGGACTTCTCGGCGCGTTTATGGGAGGATTTACGTCCGCGGCGGTCGGGGTATCGGCGGCAATTTTCTTCGGACTTTTGGCGGCTTTAGTGTTCAAGAGCGGCTCGAAAATCAACGAAGCTTCTTCATAAAAAAATGCGCGGGCGAAAACGTCCGCGTTTTTTGTGAATTCGCGTTTTGATTGGGAATTTTTCGCGATACTCTCGCTAAGTTGTTATTTCAATCGAATTTTCTTCATAATCAAGGAAAACGCCCCGAGATAGCCGTCTGAGGTTCGGAGGAAAAAGCGCCGCGAAACCCGCTTTTTTGCTCGGTGAACCAAGCGTTTTGCACGCGAAAACTGAGCTAAACTGTAATTTCAATCGAATTTCCATCAAAATCAAGGACAACGCTCTCGAAATAGCCGTCGCCGGTGGTTCGGGGGGCGCTCGCGATTTCAAAGCCGTCACGCTCAAGCAGCGCGGTGAGCTCAAGGACCTTTTCCTTGCTCCCAACGCTTATCGCAATATGCGCGAAGCCTGTTGCAAAGCGCTCTCGCGGCTCTTTCACGCACTCTGCTCTCGTCATAATTTCAAGCCGCGCGCCGCGCCTTGCTCCGAAATACTTCTCAAAAAACGCGCACTCCCGCTCCAAATCCGTGGTAAAAACCGCGAATTTTGTTCACCTTAAATTTCCCCGACAATTCCCCCAAGAAAAACTGCCGCTTTTATTCCGATTTGCCGAAAATTTTAGTCACTCACCGAGAATAATTTTCCTCAAATCTTTGGGGTTTTCGGAAAGATAACGCGCCGCGTCCGGTGCGGGCTTTTTCGGGAAACCGATTTTTCACCTTAAATTCTTCCCCGACAATTCCCCCAAGAAAATCTGCCGCGTTTTTCCGATTTGCCGAAAATTCATATCACTCACCGAGAATAATTTTCCGCAAATCTTCGGCGTTTTCGGCGAGAAAAGCCGGCTGAAAGCTCTCGAGCTCGGCGCGGTCGCGGAAGCCCCACAAAACTCCGCACGCGTCAAAACCCGCGTTTGCGGCGGTCTGCATATCAACCGAGCTGTCGCCGATGTAAAGGGGTGAAAAACCGTCTTTTTTGTACTTTTCGGCGAGATAATGCGCCGCGTCGGGTGCGGGCTTTTTCGGGAAACCGTGCTCGCCGCCGACAACCTCGGTTATCTTGTCGCCGAAAAATTTCTCGATAAGCTCGCAGGAAAACGTGTGCGACTTGTTCGTGTTGCAAAGGCAGGTTATCCCGCGCGCCGTCAACGTTTCGAGCAGCTCGGTTATCCTGTCATACGGCTTTGTGCTGTCGGTTTTGTGCTGTTCATAGAACTCTCCGAAAAGCCGATATGCCGTGTTGAAATCAGCCTCGGTGTGATTTTCGGGGAGAATTCTCTCGATTAGCTTCGGCACGCCGTTTCCCACAAAATAGCGGTATTTATCAACCTCGTGCGTCGGAAAACCCATCTGCGAAAGCGCGTAGTTGCACGCAGCGGCAAGGTCTCCGAGCGTATTCAGCAAAGTTCCGTCAAGGTCAAAAATCACCGGATTGTACATTTTTTACCATCTCCATTTACAAAATCTGTAAATTATTCGCAATAATTTTTGCTCTGCTCTATTATATCACGGAAAAAATACTCTGTCAACCTTGAAATTTTCGCAGAAATGTGCTATAATAAAATGTAATGTGTATTATATTCAATAATGAATAAAACGGAGTTATATTTATGGAGTATTTTGATTTGTATTCAATCAATCGGGAGCCGCTCGGGAGGAAGGTTCAGCGCGGCGCTCCCATTCCTTTCGGGGAGTATCATATTGTGGTTCAGGTTATGACGGTGAACAAGAACGGAGAAATCCTGCTCACCCAGCGTGTTCCCGAAAAGACAAGCGGCGGTAAGTGGGAATGCTCGGGCGGCTGCGCGGTTGTCGGCGAAACCTCGCGCGAGGCTGCTTGCAGGGAGCTTTTCGAGGAAACAGGCATAAAAGCGCGTCCCGAGGAGCTTCAGCACGAATGGACGATGATTACCGAAAGTATGCTGCGCGATTTTTACATCGTGGTTCGAGATGTGCCGCTCTCGGCGCTGAAATTGCAGTCGGCTGAGGTTTGCGCGGCTAAGTGGGTTTCGTTCGAGCGGCTCTGCGAGATGGTTCGCAACGGTCAGACAACCCGCACGGTTATGCGCTGGCTCAACACCCGCAAAGACGAGCTTCTCTCGCTCACACAAAAAGCGCGCGCGTGATTTTTACGGAGGAATTTCGGTTGAATAAAACAGTGGAAAAAATCAAGCAGCTTGTGGCGGCGGGCGAATTCTCGGGCAATTCTCTCGAGGAAATCTTCGCGCGGTGCTATAAAGCGGTTGAGAAAACGCTTGGGATAACGCCCTTTGACGAGCAGCTTGCGGCGGCGCTTGCGCTGAATGACGGGAAAATGGTTCAGATGCAGACAGGCGAGGGCAAGACGCTCTGCGCGGTTTTTGCGGCTTGCGCTCACGCTATAAACGGCGGACAAACTCACGTCCTCACCTTCAACGACTACCTCGCGCACCGCGACTGCGAGTGGATGAAGCCGATTTATGAGGAGATGGGCGTTTCGGTCGGCTGTATAACCGAGGAAACTCCGCGTGATGAACGAAAATCGCTCTATCAAAAGCAGGTTCTTTACATCACCGCGAAGGAAGCGGGATTTGACTATCTCAAGGATTTTGTTTGCTTTGAAACCGAGAAAATGTGCTTTCCTAAGCCCGATTTCGCGATTTTTGACGAGGCGGACAGTATCCTCATCGATGAAGCGAGAATTCCGCTTGTAATCGCGGGAGATGTTGCCGTTCACGAGGACGAAAGCACGGCGAAGGTTTATGCGAAAATCGGTGAATTTGCCGACGGTGACTATGAATTTGACGAGGACTCGCGTAACATTTATCTCACGGACAACGGCGCGGATAAAGCGGAAAAGCTGTTTTCTGTCGAGAACATTTACGGCGAGGAAAACGCGGGGCTGCTCGCGAAAATCACCGCTTGCATAAAGGCGCGCGATATCTTGAAAGAGGACAAGGACTACATTGTCCGTGACGGGAAAATCGTGCTTATTGACGAGTTCACGGGAAGAGCGGCGGCGGGACGCGTGTTTCCGGGTGAGCTTCAGCCCGCTTGTGAAGCAAAGCATAATCTCAAAATCACCTCTCGCGGCAGAATTATGGGCAATATCGCTTTGCAATATTTCGCGCGGCTTTACCCGAAAATCTCGGGAATGACGGGCACGGCGGAGTCCTCACGCGAGGAATTTGAGAAGATTTACGGCATTCTGACCGAGGTTATCCCGACAAGACTGCCGTGTGCGAGAGTTGACCGCCCGCTTGAAATGTACTTTGACAAAACCGAAAAGCGCAAGGCGATAATCGCGGCGGTCTGCGGGGCTTTTGAGCAGAAGCGCCCCGTGCTTGTGGGCACGGAGAGCATTGAGGAGAGCGAAAGTCTTGCGGCGGATTTGCGGGAAAAGGGCGTGGAGTGCAAGGTGCTGAACGCCAAAAACAACTTCGAGGAAGCGGGGATTATCGCAAAGGCAGGCGAGCGCGGCGCGGTTACGATTTCGACAAATATGGCGGGGCGCGGCGTTGATATAAAGCTCGGCGGCGAGGACTGCTCGGACAAGGAGTTTGTGGAGTCGGTAGGCGGTCTGCTTGTGATAATCACGTCAATGCGCGAAAGTTCTCGGATTGCTCAGCAGCTCAGAGGGCGCGCGGGACGTCAGGGTGATGTCGGCGAGAGCAGATTTTTCGCGGCGCTTGATGATGAAATTATGATAAAGAACGACCTCAGGCGGCTTTGCGGGCGGCATTTCCCGTCAGCAAAAGTTGAGGGCGAGATAACCGACAAGGCGGTTTTGCGTGAAGCAGAGCGCGTTCAGAGGATTTCCGAGGGCGACGGTTTTGACGAGCGCGTGAATTTGATGAAATATACGCTTATCGGTGAAAAGCACCGCGAGATGACGTTTTCCAAGAGAAACGCGCTGCTTGACGGCGAATACAACAGCGATTTGTGGCAGAAAAACGCGCCCGAGCTGTACGAAAAGGCTTGCGGGAAGTTCGGAGAGAACGCTGTACAAAAGCTCGAAAACAGGGTTCTTGCGGCGCTTTTGAACGAGTTTCACAGCGATTATCTCGATTACACGGCGTATCTCCGCGGGGGAATTCACCTCACGCAGATTGCCGGACGAAATCCCGCGGACGAGTACAACATCGCCTGCGAGGAGTACTATGAAAGTGCCGCCGAGTCGCTTCCCGAGAGAATGTGCGAGCGGCTTGAAATGCTTTTGAAATGCGATAAAATCGAGGATTATGTTATTGAAAAGCCCACGGGGATTTACACTTACCTCCTCAACGATTTAGCCGAGGAATTCAAGGCGAAACCGATTTTGCTCAACGTTTTCTCCGAGGAGGATTTTGCCGAGGAAAATTCCCCGAAGCCCGAGGAAAAGAGCGAAAAACAGGGCTTTTTCAAGAAATTGTTCGGGAAGAAATAAGGTGATTTTTTGTCAACGGTCTGCGCGATTGCAACACCCGCGGCTGTCGGGGGAATTTCGGCGGTGAGGATTTCGGGGGAGAGCGCGTTTTCGGTCGCCGAGAGCGTGTTCAAGCCGATTTATCCCGCGGTCAACGTTCGCGAAATGAGCGGCTACACGGCAGCTTACGGCAAGATTTTTGACGGCACGGAGCGGCTTGACGACGGTGTTTTGCTCGTTTACCGCGCGCCGCATTCCTATACCGGCGAGGACGTTTGCGAGATTTTTTGTCACGGCGGAATTTACGTCACTCAGCGCGTGCTCACGGCTTGTCTTAAAGTCGGCGCAGAGCCCGCAGCTGCCGGTGAATTCACGAAAAGGGCGCTCTTAAACGGCAAAATGTCGCTCACTCAGGCTGAAGCGGTTGCCGATATCATTTCCGCTCAGGGACAGCAGCTTTTGTCCTGTTCAAACGCGCAGCGCGAGGGTGCGCTGTATCGGCGCTGCGAGGGGATTTCCGAGAAGATTATGGAGGTGTCCGCGCAGATTTCCGCGTGGATTGATTATCCCGACGACGACACGCCCGTGGTGACGGAAGAATGGCTCTGCGAGCGGCTTTCGGCTATTGACGCGGATTTCGGGGAGCTGCTGTCGGAATACGACGCGGGGCGGCTTATCCGCGAGGGAATTTCCTGCGCGATTGTCGGGAAACCAAATGTTGGAAAATCAACGATTATGAATTTGCTTTCGGGGCGCGAGCGGAGCATCGTCAGCTCTGTTGCGGGCACGACGCGTGATATTGTCGAGGAAACCGTGAATTTAAACGGCGCGGTTTGTCTGCTGTCGGACTGCGCGGGAATTCGCGAAACCGATGATGAAATCGAGAAAATCGGCGTGGAGATTATGCTCAAGCGGCTTGAAAACGCGGATATTGTGCTTGCGGTTTTTGACGGCTCGCGCGAGCTGTCCGACGAGGACAGGCGGCTTGTGGAGCTGATTAAGGGCAAGAATGTTGTTCCCGTTATCAACAAAAGCGACCTTGAAACGC
>CAMEQX010000060.1 GCA_945933905.1 uncultured Clostridia bacterium | reverse complement strand
AGTTCGTGAGCGGCGGCGCAGTCAGAAGCGCAATCGCGGCGCAAAAGTAATCGTTATCAACGGCATTTGCCTTGATATACATATTATAATAGGAAAGAGGTGAGAAAATGGCAGTTAGCTTGAATGTTCCGAACACGGCGAATTTGCGAAGTGACTATGCGATTTCAGACGCGGCAATGGCGCAGCGGAATTTTGACGCGGCGGCTCAGGCAGACCAACAGCAAAGCTCGAAGTTCGAGGAAATGCTCGCGCAGTTTGACGGGAAATCCGAGAAATTCCGCGAGGTTCAGCAGGCGATTGACGAGGGGAAATATGACGTTCCCACGCTCGAGGAGCTGGAAAAAGCCGGAATTATCTACATCGACAAGGACACGGGGCGGGTGATGCCCGAAAATCCGCGAGACTTGGCGGTGAAGGTGCTCAAGGGCGAGCTTGATGTGGAAAATCTACCGATTGAGCTGCTCACGCCCGAGTTTTTGCAGGCGATTTCGCAGTTCAGCGAGAACGCTTCCGAGAAAATTCCCGAGGAATTTTTCCCGACCGAAGAACCCGTCAAGAACGATTTCTCGAAGCAAATTCAGGACAGCGGTGTTTTAGCCGAGCTTGCGCAGCTGATTAAGGCGATGACGGGCGAAACGGCTGAAAACGCGGAGTTTGTCGAGGTAACCGAGCAGATTGCGGTGACTGAGGTTGCGGCGGTGCAGACGGAGTTGATTTCCGACACGCCGAAAAACGCTGAGCCAAAGCCGAAGACAACGGAAACAGGCAGATTTGACGCGTTTGTGCAAAGTGACGAGGCGGAAATTCCCGCAGCGTTTGCTCAAAACACCGATAATTCGCACAACAGCGCGGATTTCGGACAGCAGAGCGGCACGCAAGGCGAAATTCCCGAGGAGCTGAAAAATCTCGGCGAGGAGAAGCTGAACGCGCTTCAAAAGGCGGTTTCCGAGGGCGAAATCTCAAAGGTTGAGGTCAAGACAACCGAGGTTGAGCAGACGAAGCCCGTTTCGGAGAGCGAAAAGGTTCCCGAAAAGGCTGAACAGACCGCGGAAATTCCCGAGCTCAGACAGCGCGCCGAGGGCGTCAAAACCACGGTGAGCGAGGAGCTTGAGATGCTCAAAAACGCGAAAGCAAAGCCAGTTTCCGAGCAGACAAACGCTCCGGTGAACGCGCAAAACCCGCTCAACGCGGACAGCCCGATTGTGTTCAAGCGCGAGGACGGAGAGGTTTCCGTAAGACCGAGCGAAATCGTAAGTCAAGCAATGAAGGCGGTTGAAACGGCGGTTTCCGAGAACAAGGAGCAGACCGAGTATTCGCTCGTGCTCAATCCCGAGGAGCTTGGAAGAATTACCGTCAAAATGACCAAAACGGCGGACGGCGCGGTTTCCGTGACGATTGCGGCGGAGAACGCAAGAACGCAGCGTGTTCTCGAGCAGCACAGCGAGCTTATGCAGTCCAACCTGAAGGACAGCGGCATCAATCTCGAGAGCTGGCAGACGGTTCGCGAGTCGCAGCAGGAAGCATACGCGCAGGACTACAACGGCAGCAGCAAAAACCCATATTTCACGCAGCAAAGCCAAAATGATGACGAGGACGACAGCGAAAAGTCGTTTGCGGACATTATCGCGGCAATGTAATTTCAGAAAGGAGGAAAATTTATGCCAACAGATATTTCGGGTATTCTGTCATCATCGCAGCAGGCGCAGTCCAACTACGAAAAGTACAAGGACAAATACGTTGACTCGACAAAAGAACTGGTAAATTCCGAAACGTTTATGCAGCTTCTCGTTGCTGAAATGACAAACCAGGACCCGCTTGAGCCTACCTCGAACACCGAGTTCATCTCGCAGCTCGCGACCTTCAGCCAGATGCAGTACGCGCGCGATTCGAGTACTTACGCTATGGCGAATTACGCGGCAAGTCTTGTCGGCAAAACCGCAACCGCTTCCAAGATGGACGGCAAAAATCTCGTCACGAAAACGGGCGTTGTCGAGAGCGTCACCAAGAACAGCTCCAACAACAGCTACACCGTGAAAATTGACGGAGAAAGCTTTGATTTGTCGAAAATCACCGCGGTTAAGGATACCGAAAAGGAAAGCAGCTCGGACAGCACGGACGGTCTTTTGAACTCGACAAACGCGCTCGGCGACAGCATTGCGAGAGCTTCTTCAATGGTTGGAATGTACGCGTCGGTTTCCAAAACCGAGGACGGCGTGACCACCTCTGACGAGGGCTTTATCGCTTCCATTCGCATCAAGGACGGCGTTATTTCGGCGGTTATCAACGACAAGGTTTATGCGCTCGCGGACATCACCGAGGTAACATACGCTACCGTTGTTGAGGACGGCGAACAGGGCGTTATCGACAGCAGCGAGGAAGATACCGCTTTGCAGATGGGCGCGGTTATTCCCGACAAAAATGTTGAGGATATCGCAGACCTCGTTGACGATGAGGAAGAGGAGCAGATAAAGGCAGTTCAGGGTATCGAAGGCTGATTTTGCAAGGAGGCTTGTTTTATGCTGATAAGCGAATATCTGGCGCTTCGCAATAAAATAAGCGTAACCACGGGAAACGGCGTTTCTCCCGAAAATTCCCCGAGAGTGCAGGAAACTGCCGAGGGCGAAAGCTTTGCGGCGGCTCTGAAAAGCAAAATCGAGGAAAAACACGGCGTTGAGTTTTCAAAGCACGCAATTCAGCGACTTTCGGAGAGAAGCATTGACGTGACGGAGGGCGACACGCTCGAGCGGCTCAACAAAGCGGTTGAAATCGCCGCCGATAAGGGCAGCAGCGACACGCTCGTTCTTGTGGACAGCAACGCTTTTGTGGTAAGCGTCAAGAACAACAAGGTTATCACCGCCATAGCTCAGGAGGAGCTTAAAGGGAATATTTTCACAAAAATCGACTCTACCGTGATTGTATGAACGCGCGTTGTTCATCTTTTGAATGGACCTTCGGGAATTCAAGCGGGGCTTGCGAATGAAGTCACGCACACGGTAAATAACAAATTTGGAGGTCAATATGGTTAAATCGTTATATTCGGGCGTTTCCGGCTTGAAAACGCACCAGTCCAAAATGGACGTTATCGGTAACAATATCGCAAACGTAAACACCACGGGCTTTAAAACAGGCGTAGTAACGTTCAAGGACGTTTACTATCAGAATAAAATCAATCCCTCATCGGGTACTTCCACGCTCGGCGGCGTAAACCCCGCGCAAGTAGGTTACGGCGTTCGCTTGAACTCAACCGTTGCAAATATGACGCAGTCGGGCTTCACCTACACCGACAGCAAGTGGGATATGGCGCTTGACGGCGAGGGCTTCTTTCAGGTTATGGACGGCTCGGGCAACATCTTCTACACCAGAGCGGGTGCTTTCTCTGTTGACGCGGACGGCTACCTCGTAAACGCTTCGGGTTATCACGTTCTCGGCGTAACGGGCGACTCAAACGGCGTTGAGCCTTCCTCCGAGGCAATCAGAATTATTATCCCCGACACCGACGCCCACGCTTCCTCCGCAACCAAAATGGTAAACGGCACAAACGTTACTCTTTCGATGAGCGCGCCTTCGGACAACACCGATATGACCGTTACCTTCAACGCGGCGGACTATCCTTAGGCTACTTATGCAAACGGCATTCTGAACATCTTCTTAGACAGAAACGCTCAGTACACCTCCGAGGACGACTTTGAGCAGGCTATCGCAACCGCAATCAAGGCGGGCGGCGTTCAGCTTCCCGATGATGTGGAGCTTCAGTTTGAGTTCGAGAGCATTCCCGACGATTATCAGCCCGTTGCGGCAAGCAATATCGTTGACAATTTCAAGGTTGAGACCACAAAGGCTGCTTATCAGTACCACACAACCTATGACGAGGGCGGAGTAACCAAGCACGCTTATATGTCATTCTCCGTAAGCGACCCGACCTGCGACGACCAAATCACGATTAACGTAAAGCCCAGACCCGCGGGAACCTCTACCGCAGAAAGCGTAACCTACGCTGCGGGCGTGTGGTCGTTTGAGGTTTATGAGGACAGCACCGCTTCCGAAATCAACGCGGCAATCAAGGCTGAAATCGCAAGACAGGAGTCCAACGGCGTTGCAATTTCCACGCTCAGCTGCGAAAACCTCGTTCTTCCTTCGGGCAGCACAAGAGGCACGGTCTTCAAGGATATGGTTATGACCGCTCCCGCAACCGCCGGCGACCCCTATACAACAAAGACAATCGCGCTTGAGGGCGGAGAAAAAACAGGCGTTACTCTCGATGTCAAGGTTCAGGAGCAAGGCGCTTTCGCGAATGAATATAAGGTGACCTTCGCGTATTCCTCGGGCTACGGAAAGACAAAGGCTGTCTGGGACGAAAACAACCTCACAATCACCGTTTCAAACGACACCACAATCGCTGACGTAAACGAGGCAATCAAAAAGGCTGCAAGCGGCGATAAATACAAGCTCCTCAGCTTCAACGATATCTCGGGACTTGACTATGGTGAAGGCTATGAGTTTGAAAGAACCATCACCGTAAACGCAGCCGATGACACAAAGTTTGACGTTACCGAAACCGATAAATACGGCAACAAGAGAACCAAAGAGGGCATTGCCGAGGCTGACCTCGGAAGCATTGACTGGACAACAGGCACGGTTACATACACAAAGGCTGACGGTACAGCGGGAACGGCTGCTGACTTCAAGTCCACAAAGGAAACCGACGACGTTTGGCAGCCTGTATTCAGAGAGGCGTTCTTCAAGGGCAACCCCGCGATTTCTCCCGCGAACGGCAAGGACAGCTTCTTCACGGAAACCGCAAAGGCGCTCTCAACCTTCGCTCTCGAAAACGGACGACTTGGCGGTCCTCAGCCGCTTGATTCGTGCGATGTTGTAATCCAGACGGACGGCACGATTGTCGGTATTCACCCTGTTCACGGCTACCTCACGCTCGGTCGTATCGACGTTGCGCTCTTCGAGAACCCGAACGGTCTTTCTCAGGCGGGCGGCACAAACTTCGCGGAAACAGTGGCTTCCGGTTCACCCAAGCTCGCGACCGCGGGCGGCGACAGCGGCGCAGGCAGCATTCTGTCGAACACCCTTGAGATGTCCAACGTTGACCTCTCGCAAGAGTTCACCGATATGATTACCACGCAGAGAGGCTTCCAGGCGAACTCCCGTGTAATCACGGTTTCCGACACAATGCTTGAAGAACTTCTCTCGCTTAAGAGATAATTTTGATTACGCTCGGCGCGGGGCGTAAAAACCCCGCGCGTGAGCTGATTTCAGGCGGTAAATTATGATTTTTCTGACAAGGCTTGACGGAAAAGAGTTCCTGTTAAACGAGGAGCTGATTGAAGTCGTAAACGAAACGCCCGATACCGTGATTGTTCTCGAAAACGGGCATAGTTACATTGTTCGCGAAAGTATGAGCGAGCTTGTGGAAAAAATTCGCGAAAAAAACAGGTTGGCGCGCCGTGACCGCTTAAATCCACGGAAAACGGACGCTCCTTTGACATAATTCAAGGTTAATGCAAGGATTGCAAAAAAACTGAAATGAGGGATTATTTTGAATTTATCGCTTATCATAGGCTGGGTTCTGGCGTTCGGAATGGTTGTTTTCGGTATCGTTTTCGATATGGCGAAGGGAACGATTGATTTCGGCGCGTTCACAAACTTTATCGATATCCAGTCGCTGTGTATCACGGTCGGCGGTACGATAGGCTGCCTTGTTGCGTCCTACCCGATGTCGTATCTGAAGGGCATCGGAAAACGCCTCGGACTTGCCATCAAGCCGAAAAAGTACGACCCGAACAAGTACATCGCCGATATCGTTGAGTACGCGCAGGTTGCCCGCACGCGCGGCTTGCTTGCACTCGAGGAGAGCGCAAACCAGTGCGCCGACCCGTTTATGAAGTCCAGCCTTATGCTTATCGTTGACGCAAACGACCCCGAGAAAGTCCGCGGAATGCTTGACGACACGATTATGTTTATGTGCGAGCGCCACGAAAACGGACGCGCGTTCTTTGAAAAGGGCGTTGCGGTTTTCCCCGCGTTCGGTATGTTGGGAACGCTGGTTGGTCTTATCAATATGCTTGCCAGCCTCGACCTGTCAAACCCGCAGGCTCTGACAGGCGGTATGGCTGTCGCGCTTATCACAACGTTCTACGGCTCGCTTTTCGCGAACGTTTTGATGGCGCCTATCGGAATGGCGCTCAAAAACACGCACGACGAGGAGCTTTTGTGTATGCAGATTATCGAGGAGGGCGTGCTTGCTATCGCGGGCGGCTCAAACCCGCGCTACATACAGGAGAAGCTCGAGTTTATGCTCCCCAAGAGCTCCAAAAAGCCCGAGGCTCCCGCAAAGTAATTTTACAAAATGTGGTTTTTGCCCGAGCTTTGTGTGCATTTTTATAATTTTTCATAAAAATTTAACAAATTACAAAAAAAGTATTTGCAATTTTAGCAAAAGTGTGGTATAATAGGGTGAGATGTTATAGGGAAAGTGTGCCTTTTGGCAGATTTTTCCTGATTTATGGGAATTATTTCAAGATATTACTAAATAATGGAAGGAGTTGAGCGAAATGGCTAAAATGCCTCCGAAAAAGGGCGACAGCAATGTCGGTGACTGGCTGAATACATACGCGGATATGGTTACGCTGCTGCTGACGTTCTTCGTGTTGCTGTTCGCTTGCTCCAACCTTGATGAAACGAAGCTCCAGTTCATCTATCAGGCGTTCCAGTCGCGCGGAAAGTACATAAACAACGTTGTTGCCGAGCTCGACCCTGTTGCCGAGAGCACGGGCGGCGTCACCGACAGCAACACGCAGCAGACCGGCGGCGAGGGCGAAATGCCGCAGAGCTTCGACCAGCTTTACGTTTATCTTGCCGAGTATATCGACAACAACAATCTCGCGGATCAGGTTGCCGTGGAGCAAGGCGCGGCTCACCTCACCATTCGCTTTAACGACTCCGTTTTCTTTGACGGGGGAAGCTATATCCTGAAGGAAGAGGGCAGGCAGGTTCTCGATGGCATAATTCCTGCGCTCAAAAGCGTTCAGAGCTTCATCAGAACGCTCACCGTTTCCGGCCACACCGCCGACGACGGCACCGACAAGACGGGAGATTTCCTTTTGAGTGCAAACCGCGCTAACAGCGTTTATCTGCACCTCAAGAAACGAGAAACAGTTGATTTCTCGAAATAGCGAATGAAAGCGAGCGGCCCGAACGAGCCTGTTGCCGCGAACGACAGCGTTGAAAATATGGCGAAAAACAGGCGTGTTGAGGTTACGCTGCTGCGCGATGAGCTCGATATGAACGACCCCGATGTTATCAAGGATATTTTGAAATACGACTTCAAGCTGCCGACAGAGGAGTTTGACCCTCAGGGGCAAAAGCCCGCTGACCCGTCAACGCTTCCCGAGGGCAGTGCCGACAAGATTATCAGCGCAATCAAGGACCGCTATGACAGCCAGAGCACCGGCGGCGCGACGTTGTGGCCCGGACTTATCGACTCACGCGAGTTTGTCG
>CAMEQX010000059.1 GCA_945933905.1 uncultured Clostridia bacterium | reverse complement strand
CAGACGTTTTTGTGGATTATTTCAACGATTTCACCAGCAGTCAGCTTTACTTTTTGCAGAAATTGACCGAAAAAGTCCAAAACATTACCTTCGGATTTAACGTTGTTTTAGATGATGATTTGCGTGATAATCTGTTTTTCAGCCTGAGAAATCAGATAAACAGAATTATTCAAAACGCGCGCGACAATGATGTTGAATGTGAAATCATAAGCGATATTCCCCGCAGATTTCCCGAGAATTCCCCGCTTTCCGAGCTTTCCGAAAAGCTTTTCAGCAACGAAAAAAGCAGCGTTTCACTCGGCGAAGCGTGCGAGCTTGTCCACGCCGCAGACGCTTATGACGAGATTGACTACACCGCCGCGAAAATCAAGGAATTGTGCCTTGATAAAGGCTATTTGTATCGCGATATTGCGGTTTTGTGCGCGGACCCCTCTTACGCAAAGCTTATCAAGCGCTCCTTTGACAAATACGAAATTCCTTATTTTGTCGATATCCCCGAGTCTATTCTCTATCAGCCGCTCGTGAGCTTTTTCCTCGCCTTGCTCAACGTTTTGCGCGATTTCTCGGTTGATACGGTTTTGAGCTTGATTAAAACAGGCTTTATGAGCAAGTCCGTAAAGGACGAAAAAAAGAGCACGGCTTCGACGGTTATTCTCAAAAAATCTTCGCTTACACAAAAGGAAATCAGCGACTTTGAGGCTTATATTTTTGAGTGGAATTTGCAGACAAAGCACCTCAAAAACGCATTTGATTTCGCCGACCCGAAATCCGCAACGCAGAACAACGCCGAGGCTGTCAGAGCGGTTGTAATTGAGCCGCTTTTGAGGCTGAAAAGCAGTCTCAAGGGCAAGGACGGCGCGGAGATAACCCGACTGATTTATGATTACGCGGCAAACGAGGTTGACCTCGAGAGAGTTATCCGCAGAAACTGCTTTACGCCCGATTTCTCGGACGATGATGAACAGGAAACCGAGCAAAAACTCCCCGACACCACGCTTTTGCGGATGTATCAGCAGCTTTGGGGAAAGCTTGTGGTTATTCTCGAGACGCTTGAAAGAGAGCTTCAGGGCGAGTATATTTCGCTTGACGAATATTATCAGACATTTGCGGATATCTGCTCGGGAACTTCTCTCGCAAAACCGCCGCAGTATCAGGACTGCGTGATTGTCGGCGATATCGACAGAACGCGCGCAAACAACATAAAATCCACGTTTATTCTCGGAACTTCTTATGAAAAATTCCCGTCGGTTGTTGAGGGCGCGGGCGTTTTCTCCGAAAATGAAACCGAGTTTCTTATCGAAAACATCTCTGAATTCGGCTGGAAAAACACAAACAGCTTTGCTCTGAAAACCTCGCGAGAGCAATATTGCCTGTCGTTTTATCGCGCCTATAAAGCGATTTCCCTCGCGGACGAGAAGCTTACAATCGTTTCAAGCGACTATGATACAAAGGGCAGCAATATCCAGAAATCGCTTGTCGTAAGCGAAATTCTGAACATCTTCCCCGACACAAAGGTTATCGAAACGGCTTGTCTTGACGACAAATTTTACTGTCGCTCAATCAAGGCGGCAAAACAGCGCTACGCAAACAAATTCGCAAAGCGCTCAAAGGACAACAAAACGCTTTCGGACGCCTTGAATATTCTTGAATGCAAGGATTTCTTGGATAAGCTTGACGCAATCCGCTCGCTGAAAACGCGAATTGCGCTCAAGGACAAAAACTCAATCGGTCATCACGAGCTCAATCCCAAAACGGCAAAGCGAATTTTCGACGTAAACCTCGGAGCTACCGCAGTTGAAAAGCTCAATCTCTGCAAGTTTAACTATTTCTGCGAATTCGGCTTGAAAATCCGCGAGAAAACGCAGCGCAATTTCAACAAGGCAAACCGCGGAAATGTTGTGCATTATATTCTTCAGAATGTGCTGGAAGCATATTGTCACAGAATGGACGATTTCTTCAAGCTCACGAGAAAAGAATTCGCGGAATTTGTGGGATATTATCTCGACGAATACCTCAAAAAAGAAACAAACCACGACCATATCGATGATTTGCGCACGAAATATCTTTTCGCAAATCTCGCGATTACGGCGGTTGACGTTTTGATTATGCTTCAGGCGGAATTTTCTCTGCGCAAATATCGCCCGAAATTCTTTGAGCTGGATTTGGCAAAACCCTCAAAGCTTAATATCGTTGACAGCAACGAATCGGGAGCGGATATCGTTACGCCAAAAGCCGAGCTTTATCTCGATGAGAAAACCGGAAACGTTTCGCCGAAAGCCACACCCCCCAAAAACACCCCGAATGTCCTCAACGTACAGCCGCTGGGCTTGACGCTTGACGACGGCACCGTCATCACAATTCACGGGCGCGTTGACAGAGTGGATTTGTTTGTTTCTCCCGTAAATAACGAGTCCTATGTGAGAATTATCGACTATAAATCCAGCGCAAAGAGCTTCGACTCGTTTTTCGCGTTAAACGGAATAAAAATCCAAATGCTCCTCTATCTTTTCGCAATTTGCGACGCAAACACGACAAATCCGCTCAAGGTAAATCCCGGAGAAATAGGCTATCTCCCCTCGTCAAACTCGCTTGCTTCAAAGGACAAAATGTCCGCATTCCGCTTGCTTGCTTTCAATCATCACGTCAACGGATTGTATGTGCAAAACACTTCTACCGGTCAGGAAACCAAGGACTATTTCAGGGCGCTGTTTGAGAAAATCGCTCTTGATG
Source organism: uncultured Clostridia bacterium (assembly GCA_945933905.1). GTDB lineage: Bacteria > Bacillota > Clostridia > Oscillospirales > Ruminococcaceae > CAG-115. The sequence goes on along the minus strand of CAMEQX010000059.1, from coordinate 4,909 downwards.
AGGCTGAAAACGACAACACCCTTGACGATAAAGCCATCAAAGACCTTGAGGATATGCTGCTTCCCAAGAGCGATAACACGCCGAATGACAAGGAATTTTCGCAGCTTAGAGAGGATTGTACAAATTTCCTGAAGGCGAGCTTTAAAGACCTTTTCAGCGGGAAAATCGACGCTTTTCCCACAAAATACAGCGAGCCCGCAAAATCAAAGGACGAAACCTCAAAGCCGGTTGTTCCTTGCAAATATTGCAGATTTAACTTGATTTGCGGAAACAATCTGGAAAGAGTAAACGCGATTTCCAAGCCCAGAACCACGAAAGGAGACAAGAAAAAATGAGTTTTACTCCGACAGAAGACCAAATTGCCGCGATAAAATACCCACACGACAAGCCGGCTGTTGTCACGGCTGCGGCGGGAAGCGGCAAAACAACTCTGCTTGTCGATAGAATAATTCGCTTGATTTCCGATGAAGAAAACCCGCTTGATATCACATCTCTTGCGATTATGACCTTTACCGTAAACGCAACGCAGAGTATTCGCGAAAAGCTGAATAAAAAGCTTCAGGAGAAAATCGACGAGCTTTCCGAGGACACTTCCCCCGAGGCGAAAGCGAAAAGAAATTATCTCTCCGAGCAGATTATAAATCTTAGAAGAGCGTCTATTTCCACGATAAACTCGTTTTGTCTTGGAATTATCCGCGAGAATTTCCAGCAGTTTGATTTGCCCATAAACTTCAACATCGCCGATGATACTAAAATCACCTCGATGAAATGGTCGGCGGAGCAGCTTATAAAGCGCGATTTTTACGACGAAAGCTCCGAAAACGGCTTTTCTGCGGAAGACCGCGACACGCTGTTTTATACATTCAGCTTCGAGGACGACAGCAAGCTTTTCAACAGCGTTTCCAAAACCGCAAACATTCTTTCTTCCTACGGTCATATCAACGAATGGCTTGATGAAGCCGCAGATGTCTATTCCTCAACGGAAGCTCTCGAGAAAAAGTATATTGACGTTTACAGGAGCTTTCTTGAAAAGCAGTACAGCAAGCTCAAAAAAAGCCTTGATTTGATGGACGAATTTTTTCTCGAATATGAAAGCAATCCGCCAACCGATATCAAAAAACTTGAAAGCTACGAGGAAGCGCTTGAGTCGCTCACCGATATAAAGGATTTCGACCACAATCGCTTTGACGCGTTTGAGAGCGATTATCTCGCTTTCAAGGGCAATCCTTCAATGGATACGCTTGACGCGATTTTCAGAACAGTTGAAAAAACGCCCGAAAACACCTCTGAAAAATCGCTCAAGGACAGGCTCAACAAAAGCAAACAGCGCTTTAATAAATCCGCGGAATTGTTTCAGAATACCTATAAGGAAATCGCAAAGGTTACTTTCTCGAAGTCCGAGGAGGTGCTTTCTTTGCCGCAGCAGCACAAGGCAGCAAAGGTTTTCTCAAGGCTCGTGAAGCAATATATCGCGTATTATTCCGAAATCAAGCGCGCTCAGGGAAGTATAGATTTCTCGGACTGCGAGCTGTTTTTGCTGGAAAAGCTGCGCAGCGACAAGGATTTCCGAAATCAGATTGCGCAGAGATATTCTTGCTTTATCGTCGATGAATTTCAGGACTCAAACGACGTTCAGGCTGAAATTTTCAGCTTGCTCGGAAACGGTCATCTTTTCTACGTCGGCGATGTAAAGCAGTCAATCTACGCTTTCCGCGGCGCAAACCCGATGATTATGGCAAAGCTTTGCGCGGAAGAAGACGGTTTCAAGCCGCTCCCGCTGAATAAGAATTTCCGCAGCAGACAGCAGGTTATCGATATTGTAAACACGGCTTTCAGCAGCCTTATGACCTACGAATACGGCGGAGTTGACTACGCGAAGGGAAATCAGCTTGTTTACGGAGATTTGTTTGAACCGCTCTCCGATGTTGAAAACCAAAAGTTCAACCCCGAATTGTATATTCTTGAAGCAGAAGGCTCCGATGAGGAAAAGCTTATCAGCTCCGCGCGCTTTACGGCGGCGCTCATCAAGCAAATCCACGATGACGCAAGCTTTTTCATCACCAAAAAGGACAAGGACGGCAAGGAAATAAAGGTTCGTCCGACTTATTCGGATTTTATCGTCCTCACGCGCAAAAACAAGCCCATTAAGTATTACCGCGAAGCGCTCGCCACAATCGGTATCCCCGCAGTAGCCTCCAAGACAAAGAACTTTTTGGTTTCCGAGGAAATAAGTCTGATTTTCAGCTTTTTGAAGGCTATCGACAACCCGCTTGACGATGAAAACACGCTGAATGTTCTTATGTCGCCGATTTATCTCTTTAACGCAGAGGAGGTCGCTGAATTAAGGCTCGGCGTTTTGGGATACGGCGCTGACGAATTAACCGACGCAGAGGTTGAAGCGATTTCTAAGTGTACAAGACAAGGTTCGCTTTTAAGAGCGCTCAAATTCTGCACTCAGGAAACGGGAAAGAGATATAATTCCGGTGATGACGACAATCTCAAAAATGCCGAGAAAATCGAAAAAGACCTCGCATCGCGCAAAATCAACCGCAAAATCAGCGCAAAGGCAAAAGCTTATCTCAACGACCTTGAGACTTTCAGAAACTATATCAGCAACAACTCTGTCGATAGCCTTATCGGGAAGATTTTCGAGGATACGGATATTTTCGCGGTTATGAGCGCTTATGACGACAGCGCACAACGGATTTCAAATCTTCGCAGATTTGAGAGCATCGCGGCAGATTTTGTTTGTGCGGAATACGGAATGCTCAGCGATTTCATCAGATTTATCGACAGGTCAATCGAGGAGGATACCGATATTGACGGAGCAAGCACTCCCGAAAGTATGGATAATTCCGTTAAAATTATGTCCTTCCACGCAAGCAAGGGACTTGAAGCTCCGATTTGTATTCTCGCGGAGATGAATTATCAGATTGACAAAAATGATATCAAGGGCTCGTTCCTTATAAATCCCGACAACTTCTATTCAATGGATTATGTTGACAGGGTAAATCGTTATCGTTTCAGAACCTTCAGCGGAAACGCAATCTATCTTGAAAACGACAAACGTCCTATCGGCGAGGAGCTTCGTCTGCTGTATGTCGCGATGACGCGCGCTAAGGAAAAGCTGATTATGATTGACTGCTGGAAAGGAAAGGACCTCGCGGACTCGAAAAAGTTGGATTTTGACTTTAATTTTGCTTTTGAAGGCGCAAAGCCGTTCCACTGGATTTTAGGCGCGCTCAATCCGTATCTTGATGTTGATGAAGGTAAGGACGGCAAAAAAACCGTATATTCGTTCTCGTATAGCGGATTGCCTATGAATATCAGCGTTATTGACAATGATAATATCAACAAGATAATTGCAAAATCCACCGAAATCAAGCCCGCAAGCCCGACGCCCGACGCCGCTGCGGCAACCGACGTCAGCGATGAGTCCGTTGAGCTTTCAAAGCTGATTTCAAAGCAATATTCAAACCTCAGCGAAACTCAGCGACAGGAAAAATACTCGGTTACGGAGCTTGCTCACAAGTCCTCGAACACCTTCTTCACGCTCACAAAGCCCGCGTTTGCCTCTACGGGAAAAATCCGCGGAAGCGATGTCGGAAACGCTTATCACAACTTTATGGAGCACGTTTCGCTCGATGTCATAAGAAGCTCCTCCGAGTCAAAGCTTTATGAGAATATTCTCAGAGAGCTTGACAGGGTTTGTTCGGAGGAACTGATTACGGAAACCGAGAAATCCTGCATCGACCCCAATAAAATCTATTGTTTTTTCAAGGGAAGCCTCGGACAGCGTATGCTGAAAAGCCCGTGCGTTATGCGAGAATTCCCGATGTACGCCGAGATTGACGTAAGCAAAATCGACCCCGATATCGAGGGCTTCGCGGGCGTTCAGGGAAGAATTGACGCGTTCTTTATCGAAAACGATGAAATTGTCGTGATTGACTACAAAACCGACGTCAAGTTAGAAAAAGAAGAGGAAGCCTATAAAAAACAGGTTAAGATTTACGCGACTGTTTTGCCGATGCTCCTCGGGAAAAAGGTTTCGGAGACCTATCTCTATTCATTTTCAAAAGGAAAAGAACACTTGGTATGAAAAAATTTGTTGCATTGATTTTATCGCTTTTTACAGCGCTTGCTTTTTCCACGGCGGCGCTTGCCGACAGCGCGGGATTTGCGGCGGAAAGCAAACTCATAAGCCCCGCGAAGACGCCATACGACAAGAAATACGTCAAGATTTTGTGGAATACCGCCGAGGCTTCTTCGGCGGGAGTTCCGCTTTGTGCGGGTGAATTTTTGTTTGCGCCTGTCGGGAACAAGCTCAATAAGCTGTCCGAGAAGGACGGAAAGCAGATTTCTTCGGTTGAATTCGAGGAAAAGGTGAACGAAAACAGCAGGGGCGCAATCCTCGGGAACACGCTTGTACAGCCGACTCGCACGGGAATTTACGCTGTCGATATCGAGCAGATGAGCGTGCTTTCCTACAAGAAATTCGGCGAGATTGTAACCGATGTCGCGCTGCTCGACAACCTTGTTTTCTTCGGCGCGAAAACCGCTGAAAGCTACGCGTTTTACTGCGTTGATTTGAGCCAAAATCTCGATATTATCGCGGAGTATAAAGCCGAAAATCAGCCGTCCTCGCCCGCCCTTTTCGACAAATTTGTCGTGTTCTCGAACGGAGAAAAGCTGGTTTCCTTCTCGACAGCCGAGAAAAAATTCACTGAAAACACAATCGGCGCGAAAATAAACCACGTTTTTGCGGGAGAATACGCGATTTTTATGAGCGGCAGCGACGGGTTTATGTACAAGCTGCGGCTGCTTGACGACGGCAAAGCTGAGGAGGACTCGCTGCTGAAATGCGAGGTGGGCGGCGCGCTCACGGCTCCCGTTGAAACAGACAATCGGC
>CAMEQX010000058.1 GCA_945933905.1 uncultured Clostridia bacterium | reverse complement strand
TCATCAGATTTGTTACGCTGACAGACATATTCGTAAGCTCAATCTTCAAACGGTACGGCAAGTCCTCCTTATACCACTTTTCAGGGGCATTCGCGTGTCCCGCCTCATATTGAAGTCGTTCCGTGATGGCAGCCGTACTGTTTTGGATACTCTCATAAATCTTTTCAAAGCAGAGATTTCCTCTGTTCTTCATTTCCTCGCAAAGATTATCCCAGATTTTTTCGGCATTCTTCAGACTAGCTTTTTTCGCATCAATCAGTTCCGCACGTTTCTTATCATCAGAAACTCCAAGCAAAGTTTCTTGTTCTTTCAAAGCAGCAAGCTCGCGCTCGATAACCGCTGTCGCCTGTGCAGAAATCCAAGCCTCAGTAAGCTTAACACGCTGCTCATCGTTTATCCACGAAAGAATTTGCGCTTTGATTTTATCATAGCCCATAATGCTGTTATAGCTGTCGTCATCAAATTCAACTTCCTTCGGGATAAACACAGGAATATCAAGTTTCCATGATTTAAGCTTATTCTTTACATACTCAACAACTGACGCGCGCTCTCTTTTACGAATAGTGTCCAATTTCGTGATAACCAACATCAAAAACGGGGTTTTTCTCGTCAAAAGACGCTCCTCGATAAAAGTCTTTTCAGTAAGACTGAGCGGCGCAGCTGCACTTACTGTGATAATCGCACCGTCACTTCCAAGCAGCGCTTCTCCAATAAGCTGTGCACGGCGTTGTTCAAGGTCGCCTGCTCCGGGCGTATCCATAATCTCAATGTTGTTTTCACCAAGCCAACGATGTTTTAATCCGATATGTACGCTGCCCTCGGGGTCACGCTGACCGAAATTATCCGCAGTAAGACCCTCCCAGGACTCCTGAACAGGCGGAAGTGAAATCATATTACCCGAGCAATCAATATGTACCATAGATTCCTTGGTGCTGTATTTGATGTGTGTAAGCATAGCCGTTGTCGGGAGATCTCCAACAGGAAGAACTTCCTTTCCAATCAACCCGTTTATAAACGTACTTTTTCCACGGCTGAACTCTCCGACAACCGCTACGGAAAACATATTTCTCGTGCCGCGAAGGTAGATTCCGTCAATCTCCTTTGCTGCCTTTTCACGCCCGCAAGCAACCAGAACCTTTGACGTTTGCTTGAGTGCATTCATAACATTTGTGCTGATTTGCATTGGAGAAATGCGCGCCTTTGAAATTGGTGTCACTGATTGTTTTCCGGCAGAACCGGGCTGTCTGCTAACAGGAATCTGCTTACTTACCGGAGCTGCCGGTTTAGCCGATTGTCCGGTTACATCAGTTTTGGAGACGGGTTTGGGCTGAATCTGCTCGTCAGAGTTATTCTTAAAGAAATCCTTTTGTACAACCTTTCCCATATTCACACCTCATTGTTTCTCAGATATTTTTCGTAAAAGTCCTTATCAAGAACCTTGTAAATCGGCAAAAGTGACGGCTCAACAAGCATTTGGAGCATATCCTTCATCTTGGCATTATCTTCGGCGGTAAACTCCTCACCGTTCAAAAGAGATGCGGCAAGTTTATCGTACAGTCCGAACAGCTCGGCACGTTTTGCCTCATACTCTTTCTTGTTGAGCGATTTTACGCTCTCATGTCTGAACAAGCCAACAGCCTTGTCAAAATCAACATCGGCAAATCTGTTATCATATGCGTAATCGTTAAACTCAACGAAACGCTCCTCGGGCAGCTCCATTGTTACCGAATAGCGTATCGGGAAAACAAGCGTCTGGTCGGGTTTTCCTGTGACCTTGTACCTTAAAAACGGAATTTTCATACACAGAGAACCGTTTCGTATCTGAAGAACGGGATAGCCGTAAACATAACCCATAGGCATTTTACAATTCAGCACGAAATCACTAGTTTTCATTTTCTTGATAGTTTTTGCAACGCAAACTTTATTTTCCATAACAATATTCTCACTTTCTGTCAACTTATCCCGCAACAATCATTCTGTTGTTGCCGTCGTCCCATGCGTCCATAAACACATCTGCAGGCACAAGCTCACCGCAGCCTCTCGGCGAACCCGAATCATTGAGAATAACCATCGGATTCTCTGGGTCGGAATCATCAATGCCAATGACCTGAACGGCATGATTTGTACCGTCAGAAGGAGAAAAAATATCGTCTGTATCCTGTCCCCAGTATTCGTCCGCATCTACTCCCACAATAACCATTTTTCCCGCTCCAAGCGCGTCACGCAAATCGTCCAAACTGTTGTTGTAAGAAACCTCGTTCGGTACACCGTAATAATCAAGCAGTTTGTTTCCGTTATTTACATAAGTACCCTGATTCTCATCGAACCAGTAGTTTGATTTCGCCGTTTTTACCAGATCCTCAATGTCAATATCCTGTCCGGTATACTGCTCAATAATGAATTTCTGTGCATAAACAGCGCATCTTCCTGTATTTCCCTGGAATTCCCAATAATCCATAGACGCTTCGGGATTGCCGACTACATTTTCAGGGTCAACGCTGTCGGGATTAAATGTCGGACGATTATAGGCATTGTATAATTCCGATTCGTTTATGAATATATTGCTGTCAATTCCAACGTCCTGATAAACATGTACAAGATCACCTAAGCCAAAAAAATCGTCATAATCATAAACCTTAACCGCATCAAACGTACCATCGGCATCTTCATCAATACACTCCGTGTATGTATCATACGAACCATCGCCATCGGTATCAATAAACACGGTCTTGATTACCGCGTCAACCTCTCCATCGCCATCGGTATCAAAGAACTGTTCGGAGGTGTCGAGAAAACCGTCGCCGTTGCTGTCGTATCTGTGAACATAAATGTCGTTTTCTCCATCATTATCGCTGTCGATATAGTCCTTTTTTCCGATTAAATCTCCGGTATAGTTATTGATACAATTTTTTCCGCCCCAGCCGGTGACCGATTTAACACCGCTGTCGTCCGAATAATCAATCTGATTAACCTCATCAAGCTCACCGTCGCCGTTGTAATCATGACCGACCACATCATAAATACCATCGTGGTCATTGTCCGAATATACGCTCTCAGCATAACCGTCATTATCGCTGTCCACGAACGATAGGTCATATTTTCCGTCACCGTTCGTGTCAAACATCTCGGTTTCTTCGTAACCATCTCCGTCCAGGTCAACCTTAACGCCTTCGTCCGGCAAAACAGGTATATCATCATCGGGCTCTGCGGGTGTTTCGGTCGGTGTTTCAACGGGAGAATCGGGGTTTTCTTCCTCTCCATTGAATTCAAACACACCGTCACCGTCATAGTCAACCAAAACAGTGTCGTGAATACCGTTCATATCGGTATCAACCAGAATCATATCGACGTTTCCATCGCCGTCGGTATCCACAGTCAAGCTTTCTTCATATCCGTCGCCGTCAAGATCTGCCTTATTGTAATAAGCTGCATTAGGCGTGTTGTACGCAGGTTCATCGGAAGTAATAACATCGTCGGGCTCGTCATAGCTGTCCGGGTCGAACGGGTCGGCGGTATCATCAGGAACATTTACAAAGGAAGGCTCTTCAAAATCGCCGGAAATGATATCAGAAATTGCGTCAATCGCGCTCCAAATATCAAAGTGTTTGGTATCAAAGTGACCATCACCGTCTGTATCATATAACTCAAGCTCGGAGTTACCATCGCCGTTTACGTCAAGAATAAACGAGTCGGCTTTTCCATCTCCGTCCGAGTCAATAAAATTGAATTCGCTTGCTCCGCTGTCATCCAAATTGACACTAAGCCCTGTCTCTGTGGTATATGTAATATCAAGATTACCATCACCGTCCAAATCGACTCCAAAGCCGTTATAAAAGCATCCCTTTGTGTCAATTAAACTAATATGAGAGACACCGTCGCCATCGGGATCAAGTTCTTTTATGAAAGCGTCGTTCTCTCCATCGTTGTCAATATCAGAATTAAAGTCATGCAAAAAAAACATAAAATCCTCCTAAATAAAATCTTATAATACAGCGAAAGACGCGTCTGTTTTCGCTTGCAAATTTATTATAACAGCACTGCCCAAGAATTTCAATGATTTGGTAATATTCGGCATATAAATTGTAAAAAACGAATTTTCCGACAGATTATTACATTTTAAATACCAAAAACAACATCATACGTTCAAAGTTCTTGACGAATATTTCTCAAAGCTCTCAATCGCGCTTGCATAATAGCTTTTGCTTATGGCGATTTCTTTGCCGGATACAAGTTGAAAATAACGCGTTGTTTTGTCGAGCCGGCGCACATAATCCATATTTACAATATAACTTTGGTGACATCTCAGGAACTTGTTTTCAGGAAGAGAATCAGCAATATCGACTAGCTTTGCGTAAAACTCCACTGCCTTTGACATTGTGTACATACAAACGATTCTCTGATCGCTCTCAAAACACAATATATCCTTGTAGTCAAATCTCATAACCGACTCTTTTGTCTTGACAGTGAAAAATGAACGCCCGGACAACTGCTCGGAACAGCATCGCTTAATTCCCTCAGCAAACGCCTTGTCCTCATCAAATGCAAAAACCACATATGACGGACGATATTTTATGATTCGATTAAGGTCGCCATTTCTCTGAGCATTCAGAAATAATATTGAGGAAACGAGATTTTCCGAGCGTATGTACTCAGCAAGTTCAAGACACTCCTTGCTCCGTGCATCAAAAATAAACACATCATAAGCGTCTGTTTTCATGTGGTTCCTCATAAGTTCAGCGCTTGATGAAAAAGCAAGCTCACATCTCACCCGCAGCTTTTGAAGCGCAGAATAAGTTCTCAGGTGAATTGCCTCCGCATCGTCTTTCGTGGAAGCACAGACAAGCAGTTTCAGCATAGTTTTCTCTCCCGTTAATATTGGTTTATGATAATACAATATTCATATATATTTTACCACTTTTTTTCTTTTAAGTCAAGTATTTTTTGGTAATCTACACAAAAAATCACAAAATTTGACAAAAAAATGCCTGTCCTTTCCCGGACAGGCATAAGTATTTGTTATTCAGTTTGAAGTATTGTTGTTCTGATTGTTATTCTGATAAGTCATTGTAGGATTATTGTACACGCCGTTGTTTATCGGCGGCAGAGGCTCACGGGTAGGGTCAATGTACATTCCGTTATTCATCGGCATCGTGGACTGCTGCATATTAGCTCCGTACATACCGTTGTTAACAGGCTGCAAAGGCTCACGGGTAGGGTCAATGTACATTCCGTTATTCATCGGCATCGTGGGTTGCTGCATATTGTTACCGTACATACCGTTGTTAACAGGCTGCAAAGGTCCACGGGTTGGGTCAATGTACATTCCGTTGTTCATCGGCATTGTGGGCTGCTGCATATTGTTGCCGTACATACCGGACTGCTGAGAAGCAGGCTGCGGTTTTTGTCTGAGCTCAACGATAGCCAAAACCACCATTGCTATTGAACAAGACGGCATAAAGAGATAATAAACATTAACAATATTTCTTAAAATGTCATAATCCAAGTCATTAATATCCAATATCCATAATACCAAACTTAACAATACCACAATCGCTCCAACAATCATACTTACCATTGATAGCGAAATCGACAAACGTCTTTTTTTGGTTTCAATAAAAACAGCAATGGATGATATAAATGCTATTAAAACCATCGCTTTTGGTAAAGCAAAAGCCAAAATATCAATTGAATCCAATTCCGGAACAACAAAAAACACCGTCATTACGGCAGCCGCCACAATCTGAACGATAAGGAACGACATTCTTACCTTACTTTCTTTTGAATTCATAATTGCCCTCCTAATAATCATTTATCTAATTCCATTCGGAGTATTGTTCCGGTCATCATTCTGATAAGACTGCCCTGTTGGATTTACGGGCATTCCGTTGTTTATCGGCTGCTCACGCGTGGGGTCAATATACATTCCGTTATTCATCGGCATTTGAGTTGGCTGTATATAATTGCCAATCATTCCATTATTCACCGGTTGGCTGTAAGTCTGAGCCGAATACCCATTAGCACCATTTTTCTGCTTTATTTCCATTGATAATTTCTTCAATTCAACAACAGGTAAAATAACAAGCGCAAGCGAAATCGGAGGCATAATTCGATTATTCAACATCTCGGTCCAAAAATACCACCCAGACCAATCCAAAGACCACTTAACAATTGAAAATACAAAGTTAAGAATCGTCCCAATCGCTGCCACAATCATTGCGGAAATTGCAAGTGCTTTTGTCGAGCTATCTTTTTTAGTCGAGAAAAAAACCAAGACTGTTGCAACAAATATTGTTGCAGCAATTATTACAGAAACACTATTTTCAAGATAATTATCCGCGAGAAAATCATACACAAACGGAAGCCAAAAACAAGCCATCAGCACAGCTGCTGCAACCAATTGTATAATAAGAAACGTTTTTTTGAGTACAATCTCCTTTGAATCCATTTCTACCTCTCCTTATCACAAAATTATAAGCATTATTTAATATTATAGCTCATTTTTAGGGAATTGTCAATATATTTTTCCATTTTTAATTCATAGTATTTAGTAAATATTTCCACGACTATTTGGATAATTCTTCCAACGCGACTATACTATAATAATCAAAACCAGAAGTCAATATTAAAAATCAACCGGACATTTCAAGCCAATCATGCTATAATTAAAAACGGAAAAAACAGTGGGCTGAAAATGGGAAAACTTGGTTTTTGAAACAACGATAATGTGCGTTACAACCATTGAAGCTGAAATCGGAAACGGCAGAGGGACAAAATATAAAAGTTCAAAGTAGTAATATTGAACAAGAAAAATTGATTATCGCACAATTCAATGTATTTGCAAAATCTGCAAAGATTGCAAAATTTTTACTGAAACGACAAATCAAGGGCGGAATCAATCCGCCCTTTAGATTCATATTCAACTCAAGCCGAGCGCTTCTTGATAAGCTCCTCGACCTCGGAAACAGAAAGATTGGACATCTCGGCTATCTCTTCAACCGAATATTTGCCCTTTTCAATCATACGAAAAGCAGTGTCGATGCGCGCTTTTTTCTCTGCTTTTTTCTCAACTTCTTTGCACTCACGCTGAACAATATCATCGATTATCTTGCACATACCTTTTTCATCCTCTCTTTCCTTGGTTATTTTTGTGATGTCCGAAAGCACATCATAATTCATTTCATCGGGGTTCTTGCACTTGAAATCGCTCATCAGCCTTCCAAGCGTAGTGTCATCAGTAATCTGCGAATTCACATATATTATATGTGATTTGTCATCAAAAATTTCATTTGTTTCCGCGATTGTGCGGTTAACCGTGTACAATGACAAGCCTTTTCCCAAAATGTCATTTTCGGTGATGAAAATAACATAGGTTTCCGGCAAACCCTTGAACTCCGCGCCCTTTTCAACAACATTTGCGTCAATCAAACTACTGTTGAAGCGCGCTCTTTGAGGAACCGCGTATAGATTTCCTCCCGTGGTTTTCCAACTACATTATACCACACTTTTTTACTATAGTTAAGAGATTTTTACACTTTTCCGCCGCGCTTATCTATGTACTAATTTGTCAAGAGCCAGCGCAAGAGCCTCGGACTGTAACAATGTTTTCTGCAAGTGAGTCGCCCTCGCGAATTCGCATTGTTCTGCGGATT
>CAMEQX010000057.1 GCA_945933905.1 uncultured Clostridia bacterium | reverse complement strand
AACGGGTTATTTCTCGGCAAACCGCGCAAATTCTCCCGAAATCAGCCGCGTTTATCACGAAAAGTTTCAGGCTCCCGCGGCAAGAATTCTCGTGGTTGACGATGTTAAGCTCAACATCGACGTTCTCAAAGGTCTGCTGAAAAGCACGCGCGTTCGTGTTGACGCGGCTTACAGCGGAATTGAGTGCTTGGGCTTGGTTCAGAAAAACAGCTATGATTTGATTTTTATGGACCACGTTATGCCCGAAATGGACGGAATTCAGACATTCAAGTATATGCGAAAGCTGGTTGACTGCCCCAACCACAACGTCCCCGTTATCGCGCTTACGGCAAACGCTATGGCGGGCGCGAAGGAGGAATATACGGCGCTCGGCTTTGCGGATTACCTCGCGAAGCCCGTTCAGAGCGACAAGCTCGAACAGCTGCTTATGGAATATCTTCCCGCCGACCTCATTCTTCCCGCGGATTCCACTCCGAAGGTCAAGAAAAAAAGCAGCTCCCGCACGGACGATATCCCCGAATTCGACAGCGAAGCGGGCTTGCGCTGGTGCTGCGGCGACAACGAGCTTTACTGCAAAATTCTCTGTATGGTGAACATCGACACGCGCGCCATTCAGATTGACAACGCTTTCCGAAACAGCGATTGGCAGACCTACGAGCGACTTTGCTGCGGGCTGAAAAGCGCCTCGAAAACCGTCGGAAGCGAGCGTCTGTCAAGGCTTGCGGAGAATATGGTAAAACACGCAAAATCCGGCGATATAACCTATATCCGAGATAATCACAGAGTATTGATTGAGTGCTGTCACAACTTTGAAAAGGCGGCAAGTCAGTACCTTTACAGCATTAAATCCAAGGGAGATAATTAACGATGAAGAAAAAAATTATGGTGGTTGACGACGACAAGATGATTTTGATGATGTGCGAATTCATCTTGAAAAAGGAGGATTACGAGGTGATTTCCGTTGAGTCGGGAAAACGCTGCCTCGAATATCTTCGCGACGAAAGCAATCCGAATATCGACTGTATTCTGCTGGATATAGAAATGCCGCTTCTCGACGGCTTTAAGACGCTTTCAAGTATTCGTCATTCGGAAAAGCTGATGAAAATTCCCGTGATGTTCCTCACGGCGACAGCCACTCCCGATACAGTCAAGGAGGCTATAAGGCTTGGCGTAACCTCTTATCTCAAAAAGCCGTTTTTGCCGAACGAGCTCACGGAAAGAGTAGCCCAGCTTCTTGAGGACGCGAAAAAATAACAGGGGGCTTTGCCTATGCTGTACAACATACATTTCGAGGCGGCGGCTATCGCTTATCTGATTGTTCTGAATATCTACATAAGACTGCAATTCACCGCTTCTTCGCCCAGCAACAAGTATTTTCGGCGGCTTGCCGCGATGATGATTGTTGCGGTTGTTCTGGACGTCTGCACAGCCGTTACAATAAGCTATCATCAATATGTTCCGATATGGGCGAATTTGGCAATAAACACCATTTATTTCTTCGCAGACATCGTTATGGAATACATTTTCATAATGTACTGCGCTTGCGCCACATTTGGCACAAAAGATAAATGGCATATTCCCCATATTGCCGGAATAATTGCACTTCTCTGCACTGCTTTACTGATTACGAACCTGTTCACAGGCTGGGTGTTCTATTTTGACGAGAACGGCTATCAGCACGGTCCTATTTATATGTTTGTTCACATAGTACCGATTGTGGAGGAGTCCGTCACAGCAGGAATGATGCTGATAAACTTCGGGAAATTCACCAAAAAACAGCGCATTTCCATTATTTTATACATAGCCGTGCTTGCCTCGGGACCCATTGTGCAAATCCTTCACCCCGATGTGCTGTTTATTCTGTTCACGGTGTCAATCGGACTTATGCTGCTTATGTTCGCGATGGAAACGCCCGACTATCACGCGCTCAATCGCACGATCGAGGAGCTGCGAAACACAAGCGATGCGGCGGAGGAGGCTATGGCTGCCGCGCAAATCGCAAGCCAAGCAAAATCCGAATTCCTCACGAATATTTCTCACGAAATCCGCACGCCCATCAACGCAATTCTCGGCTATAACGAAATGGTGCTGCGCGATACAGATAAAACCGAAATCGCGCAGTATTGCGTGAATATTCAAAGCGCGGGAAAAACCCTGCTTTCGATGATAAGCGATATGATGGACTATACCGAAATGGAAACGGGAAGCATCAATATCGAAGAATCAAACTATTCCACCGCCTCGATGATTTCGGATATTATGACTTGCGGTAAATATTACGCGGAGAAAAAGGATATCGAAATCCGCGTGAACATCGACCCTGAAATCCCGAAAATGCTTCACGGCGACAGCGCCCGCATCACGCGAATTTTCAGCAATCTTCTGTCAAATTCCGTTAAATACACGGATTTCGGTCATATCGATATTTCAATTAAATGGGAGCAGAAAAGCGAATTTGCGGGCTGGATTAACGCGGGCGTAACCGACACGGGTATAGGTTTGCGAAACGAGGATATCGAAAGAATTACCTCGGCTTTTCAGCGCGTGGATAAAAAGCGAAATCAGCATATTCAGGGGCTCGGGCTCGGTCTTACTATCGTCACAAAGCTCCTTGCGATGATGGGAAGCAGGCTTTCCATCGAGAGCGAATACGGAAAAGGCACGTCTATAAAATTCCGCTTGATGCAAGGTATCGTTGACCCTTCGCCGCTCGGAAATGTGGATAATCTCGCCTGCATTCCCGAGAAAAGCTCGCTTCGCGCAGGCTTTACCGCGCCGGAAGCAAGACTTCTTGCGGTTGACGACAACAGTATGAATTTGGAGCTGTACCGCGGCAGCCTGAAGGACACGAAAATTCAAATCGATACCGCGATAAACGGCGTAGAAGCGCTTGAGCTTATCAGCAGAAACAAATACGACCTGATTATCCTCGACCATATGATGCCGATGATGGACGGAATGGAAACGCTCAAAACCATCAAAAAGCAAAATCTTTGTCAGGGCGTGCCTATTCTCGTGATAACCGCAAACGCCGTGCCGGGCGAAAAAAGCGTTTACCTCAACGCAGGCTTCGACGATTATCTCTCAAAGCCTGTTTCCAGCAAACAGCTTCTCGAGGCAGTCGAAAAGTATCTCCCCGACAGCCTTATCCGCCCCGCAAGCCTTCCCTTCAACTATTTGGAGGAGGAAACCTCCGAAAACGACGTTATCGCTCGGCTCTCGGAATTCTTGAATATTTCTTCGGCGATGCGGTATTGCTGCAACAACGAGGAGCTTTATCTCAGCATCGTAAACACGTTTGTAAACGAAAATCGTCTTGAGGATATCAGAAATTTCTGCAACAACAGGGATTTCGACAACTATCGAATTCAGGTTCACGCGCTGAAAAGCGGCTCGCGGACAATCGGCTCAAGCGAGCTTTCCGACTATGCGCTGGAGCTTGAAATGGCGGCGAAAAACAACGACACGGAGTTTATTCTCGAAAATACAGAGGCGCTTTTGAGTGAATACAGCGCGCTTTTGGAACGAATAAAAGCGGCTTTGAGCTGCACGGAGGAAAAACCCGCGCTCAGCAATCACAGCGTGCTTTATATCGACGATGATTTGATGTACCGCAGTCTTGTAAAGCGAATTCTCCGCAAAAGCTTCCGTGATATTACGGTAAAACACTCCGCAGAGGACGCGCTTGATTTGCTGAATTCACTTTCAGCCGAAAACGACGGCTCTGTGCTTCCCGATATCATTCTGCTTGACCTAAATCTCAACGGAATGGACGGGCTCAGCCTGCTGAAAAAGCTCAAATCAACGGAGACCTACCGCGATATCCCCGTGGTAATTTACAGCTCCGATGACGATAAGGATACTCAGCTAAAATGCCTGCGCGCAGGCGCCGCGGACTTCATCTCAAAGCCTGTCGAATGGGAAATTCTCGCCGAGCGCTTAACACGGCTTGTCGAAATACCCGAAGCAGAGGTTGCGTCCTCGTGAGCAAAACTAAATTCAAAGCAGCCTCTTTATAGGGGCTGTTTTTCTTGACAAAAACAAATTGTGGTGATATAATAGAATAAATAAAACCTTGACTGTTGAAAAACGGAGGAAATTATGGACATAAAATCCGGACGAATTTATAAGCCCGAGCGACTTCTTTATTATATCACGCCGACCGAGGAGGAAAAGCGCGACTTTTATCTCGGGAAAATCCCCGAAAAGCTGTCTCAATATGAAGGCGCTTTCGGTACCTATGACTGCGCGGGGCTGTTTTGGCTCGAGGAGAACGGAAAACAAACCGAGCTTCTCGGAATTGAGTTTCGCCCGAACGACAGCAGAATAAATTATCCCGAGGAGCTTGAGGTGCGCGTTTTGCCGAAGGGATTTATGTTTTCTGCGTTGGTTTATAACGATGATGAATTCTGCAAAAAATCCGTTTGCGACTGCATCGAACAGCTTTACAAGGAGCTTGAAATTGTTGTTTTCCATAGGAATTTGGTTAAGTCAAAGAAAATCCCCGATATCGTTCAGGTTTTCTCCCTCAACAACAATTACAGAATTTTTGTAAAATCGGAGGATATCTCGGCGGAGGATTTCTTTCAGCCGATAACTCCCGTGACGGAAAACGAGAAAAAGCTGAATCAAGCCGCTTTTCACGACTCCGTAACCGGTCATTTCAACTGGAACTATATCTGGCCGATAATCGCGGGCTTCGGAATGAAGGGAATTCAGGATTTTGCCTTCGTGCATTTCGATATCAAGGATTTCAAGGCAATTAACATCGTTTACGGGCACAACACCGCAAATAACGTTCTCGACCGTCTTGTCGCGCATATGAAAGAAGCCGACTGGATTTATTACAGCGCGCGCTGCGACAACGACAATTTCGCGATGATGATTAAGGATATGCCCGAGGAGGAAACGCGGGAGAAGCTGCTGAAATTCTTCGATGAGATTTCGGTTCTTGAGGAGGACAAAAACTACCGCATTTACTATCGCTGCGGGGTTGTGCCGATGAGAAACACGCTTTTGCTCGGGGACAGAGTTGCCGACGCGGGAAAACAGGTTCAGCGGCTCGGAAACAAGCTGTATGAAACAGAGGTGCTGTTTTACACGGACTCGATGCACGACACGCTTGACTGGTCAACGAAAACGAGATATTATCTCGATACGGCGATTAAACAGGACGAATTCCTCGTTTATCTTCAGCCGAAATATGATATCAACAAAGAAAAGCTGCACGGCGCGGAGGCGCTTATCCGCTGGAAATATCACGGCAGAGAGCTGCTCAGTCCCGCGCGGTTTATCCCGATTTTTGAAACGGGCGGACTTATCAGCAAGCTTGACGATATCGTGCTGAAAAAGGTGTGCGAAAACCTGAAAAGGTTGCGCGGGCAAGGAAAGCCGCTCTATCCGATTTCCGTCAATCTCTCGCGGAAAAGTATGGGCGACCCCGACCTCGTGGAGCATCTCACGGGGATTGTCGATGAATACGGCGTCGAGCACGAGCTGATTGATTTTGAGCTTACGGAAAGCGCCGCTTATGACAATCAGGATTATATGATAAGCGTGCTGAAAGCGCTCAAGGACAAGGGCTTTCGGATATCGATAGACGATTTCGGAACGGGCTATTCCTCGCTTTCTCTGCTCACGGAAATGCCTATCGATACCATAAAAATCGACAAGTCGTTTGTGGACAGAATAGAACATTCCGAAAGCTCCCAAGCTGTTATAAAGCACATTATCGCGATGATTAAAGACCTCCGCTTCACCTGTCTTGCAGAGGGCGCGGAAACCAAAGAACAGGTTGATTTGCTGCGGGAATTCGGCTGCGAGATTGTTCAGGGCTATTATTACAGCAAGCCGCTCACCGTTGAGGACTATGAAAAAAAGCTTTAAGCGCTCCCCCGAAGCCGCGGTTTTCGGGGGAATTACACACCATTACTGCCGAGATAAGAAAGAGGCAAAGTATGCTGAATAAAGCGAAAAACGATGATTTTGCAAGAATTGCGGAATTCTACCAATATGCGATTGAAAACACGCAGAATATGGAGAAATACGGGCGCTGGATTTACGGACTGCACCCTACCGATGAAATGATAAAAGGATATATCGAGGGCGGGTTTATGTACTACGCGGAGGACAACGGAGAAATTTCCGCCGCTGTTGCCGTGACGCCGTTTCAGAGCGCGGATTATCGCACTGTTTTCAGCGGTATAACGGCGAGCGATGATGAATTTTCCGTGGTTCACATTTTGTGCATTGACCCTAAAAGGCAAAAATGCGGGCTTGCTAAATCGGTGATGAACGAGATTATTTCCGAGGCAAAAAATGCGCGAAAAAAAGCCGTCAGACTGGACGCGCTTTGCTGTAATCTCCCTGCACAGCGGCTCTACGAGGGAATCGGCTTCAAAAAATGCGGCTGTCGGAATTTGTTTGCGGAAAACACGGGGAATATAGACTTTTTCTTTTACGAATACGCTTTGTGAGTTTTTCTTGACTTTTGCACGCTCTTTTCACGGAGCGTGTTTTTTTCAAAATTTGTAACAAATCGAAGCGCTGATTTGTTATATTTACAGAAGGACGTCTTTCAGGTAAAACGAAAGGAGGCGGGCAAATGGATAACGACGAGCTTGTCGGCTATGTGAAACGGTATCACAAAACGGCTTTCCGCTTGGCGTACAGCTATGTGAAAAACTGCGCGGACGCCGATGATATCTGTCAGGACGCTTTTGTGAAGCTTATGGATTATTCGGGAAAGTTTGCTTCCGAAGAGGACTGTAAGCGCTGGCTTGTACGAGTTGTTATCAATCTTTCAAAGAATTTGCTCAAATCCTGTCGATTTACCCGCACCACCGA
Organism: uncultured Clostridia bacterium; assembly: GCA_945933905.1. Taxonomy (GTDB): domain Bacteria; phylum Bacillota; class Clostridia; order Oscillospirales; family Ruminococcaceae; genus CAG-115. The sequence continues at coordinate 854 of CAMEQX010000057.1, read as the reverse complement.
GCTTAGCGAGGATATACCGCTTGAAACCGCCGAGGACGGAGAGCTGCTTGCGCTTGTGAAATCTCTCCCGATAAAATACGGCGAATGTATCCACTTGTATTACTACGAAGGCTATTCCGTGAAGGAAATCGCCGAAATTCTCAAAATAAGTCAAACAGCGGTCACCTCGCGGCTCTCGCGCGGAAGAAGCAGACTGAAAACACTCTTGACGGAGGGAAACGATTATGAATAACTACAAGAAGCTTTTCGAGCAAATCTCTCCCGGTGAGAGCGATGAAACTCTTGTTACAAAGGTTTTGGCACGAAAGGCGGAACTTATGAAAGAAAACAACACCAAAAAAACCACCAAAAATGTATTTTTAAGAAAAGCGGTTGTTATTCCCGCGGCGGCTGTTTTGACGCTCGGAACGGCAACTCTCACCGTTGGCGCTGTCAATAATTGGGATTATTCAAAGGCGTTCAGGGGAATGTTCGCCGCGAAATATGAGGGAAATGTTTCGGTATCCGAGCAGGTCAAGGACAATCCCGAAAAAACCATCGGTTCGTTCAATTTCGACAAATACGGCAAATCGCTCGGAATTGTTATGCAGGGCGACGGAATTACCGTAACGCTTGACGGAATGCTTGTTTATGACGATTCGTGCTACATTATGTACACGGCTGAAGCAACAGACGAACTTCTCGCGAAAACAGGCGGAGAAGTGCCGGAGCTGCGTTTCGATTACGGCTCCTCCGACTCCATTTTGATAAACGGACTGAATTTTAGCGGAATGAGTTGCTTTACCGAGCCGATTTCCGAAGAAGGAAACACAAAAACCGGGTTAATAGGAATTACTTATGATACCGTGGATTTT
>CAMEQX010000056.1 GCA_945933905.1 uncultured Clostridia bacterium | reverse complement strand
TAGCGAAAGGCATTCACATGTGCAGCCGTCCAGCACTCCTGATTCATCGAGAAAAAACCTTCAACGTATGAATATCCGCTGTACGGAAGCGTTGCCACGAACACATACACGGGAATTCCATCGCCTGTGTCAGTGTCGATGACAGCAGCCGTGTCGCCTGCCCAATCTACCTGCATAATCTCGGCAGGTTTGTGGTTCAAGTGCATTGTTGCGCTGTTTTTCAGCGTGTAGTCACGGTAATACTTTTTAAACTGCGTCAGCTGGTAAGGTGTTTCACCATTATTGCTGCACTGCTCACAGTACTCAGCCACAGCAGATTCAGCGTAACGCCGCTCTTTTGCATTTCGCGCGCCACATACTCATAGTCCGGCATCTTGTACTCCGGTTTTTCTGCACTCGCGGGAAACAGCGCTTCAGCAAGCTGCTTGTCAGACATCCCCTCGGGCAGCGTGTAGCTCAATCGATTTGTTCGAGCAAGCTCCAGCACCTTGATTACGGTTGTCCTTGAACAGCCGCACACCTCGGCAATCTGCGTCTTGTTGAGTCCGAGGCTGTTAAGCCTCAGTATCTCACGGTAATTGGTCATAAACATGACCTCCTTTCAGTATTCACGCTTTCGCGTGTAATACCATTTTACCGCGATTCTCTCAACTGTTCAACTATGCCGACGAAGGTGTTCGTTCTCGCCGACGCAACTGTTCAACTTCAGCGGCCGAGGTGTTCATTTTGAGGCGATGTATTCAGTTCCAGTTGAACGCCCTCGGCAGCCGAGGTTGAACAGCGCCGTCGCGCAAAATGAACACCTTCGTCGCTGAAGTTGTATATTGACAAATGGAACTCAATATGTTACAATAAAGAACTAAATAGCCATGTGAAAAATCTGAACTGTTCGTAAAGAAAAGATGCACAAATATCCACCAAACGCCCCTTTCCCGAACATAGATTTCCGAACGCCTTTCCGAACAAAATTACCCCCGAAATCACGCAGATTTCGGGGGATTTCCATTTGTACGAAAAACGAACGTTTTGCGGACTCTTCACAACTAAGCCGGCAATAAACGCTTATTCCGATACAAGCTGCATATCTATGTTTGTCGGAATAATATCAAGCCTTTCGGAACAATATTTTGCGTTTTAAATGAGCACTGCACCGACCGCAAAAAATCATTAAATGGCAAATTTGAAAAATTTTTAAATAATATTATCCCTTATCCTTTTTTCATCGTATAAATCAATGAAACAAAATATGAAATGCTTTCCGACATTTTGCTTGATTTGAAAGAAAAAAGGCGGGTAAAAACAATGGCGCATTATTTAACAAAGGACAACTGCTGGATAGAAAAGAAGCACTATTCTGTCCTGATACGCTTTGTAAATAACTGGGAGGAGCAGTTTTGGAATGATGAAAAAACCGAACAGAAGCTCCTTACAAATCAAGCAAAGTGTTTCATATCGATATTTCTGTTTCAGGCATACAACCAAATAGCCGCAAGTACGCTGGAGCAGCTTTACAGACAGGAACTTGTACATATAAATCCTATGCTGAGCTGGAATGCAGAGCTTGCTACCGATGAAATCCGAGATAAAGCCGAGTGTTCTCTCCTTGAAAAGCTGGAGCAAAATCCGCAGATACTTTTTGATGTATCTCCGCTGCTGAGCAGTCAATTCACGTTGTGTAAAAAGCAATTCGGCGAGATGATTTCCGAAATGCTCACCCGAATTCAAGCCGACCGCCAACAAATAATCAACGCTTTTTTTAGCGGAATGGATTTCGGCAAGATTATGAAAATTGACGGCGGACAGTCCGACAAACATCAAAACGGCAGATGTGCCTGCATAATTACCGCCGAGCACGGAAAATTCCTTTACAAGCCAAGAAATCTCAGGGCTGATACAGTGCTGTATGATATGGTTTCGGAGCTGTTTTCGGACATTGTTATCCTGCCGAAAGCGCTGGATTTCGGACAGTATGGCTATGCAGAGTATATTAAGGACGAACCCGCAAATACAACGGAAGAAGCAAAGCGGTTCTTTTACCGTTTAGGCGGCGTTTGTGCGCTGTTTCAGACCTTTGCAAGCACCGATTTTCATTGTGAAAATATTCTGGCAAAGGGAGATTTTCCCGCAGTCGTGGACTTGGAAACATTTCTCAGAGTTCCCCAAACGGCTGATACTAAAAATTCCGACCTGTTCCAAAACGACCTCAACCACTCTCTGTTTTTCAGTGGAATTATTCCGAAAAGAAAAGTTGAGCGCGAGTTATCTCCGCTGCTTTGCAAGGATAAATATTCCATTCTGCCGTTGATTGACGGAGAAAGGGTTGATGTTCGCGGTTATCTGTCGTTTTTCGATGAAGGATTTCGGGAAATTTATCACCGCTGTATTGACAAAAAAACCGTTCTCCTGAAATATCTTGAACGTCTGTCCGAATGCAGATTTCGCTGTTTGCTCCGAAATACAAACGATTACGCTATAATGCTCCGAGCGCTTTACTCGGTAAAGACGCTTTCCTCCGAGCAACACCGCAGCGAGCGCATAAAGTCGCTCAGAAACGCTTTGGGACAGACGGCAGATGAACAGCAGCGCGAAAAACAGTCTGCGGTTGCCGATGAGGAAATAGCCTCTCTGCTTTGCGGAGATGTTCCGATTTTTCACTGCATTGCCGACAGCAAAGACCTATACTCCGGCGGAAAATGCATTGTCCGGGATTTTTTCAGCCGTTCGATTAAGGAAAACGTTCTGTATAATATCGAACATCTCTCCGATAAGGAATGTGAATTTGAATTAGGACTTATTCATCACTCACTGCGCTGCGCTCATATTCCGCAGAGCGCTCCGCCCCATAAAGCCGCTCAAAAGGAACCTGTTTTGTCCTTTTCCGATGAAGCCGCAAAGGTGTTTGACGAGATATGGAAGCAAAGAATCATAAGCCCTTCGGGAAAAGCAGGCTGGCTTGACCATCGGAATGACGGCAATTCCTTCGGTTATCTTTCGGTCAATTACGGAATGGGCGAGGGCGGTATCGCAGCATTTGCTTCGGAATATTACACCGCCACCGGAGATAAGCGTGCAGAAAAAGTCATATCTGATTTTCTCGATAAGGTATCGGAATCGGTATCACAGCTACGTTCTGCGGGTGATATAAGTCCCGTGGCAAATGCTTTGGGAATGACGAATATCGGCGGTGCGATTAAAGCGTCGCTTATGGCGGCGAGGGCGCTGGGCATCAAAAAGCATCTCCAAAGCGCCGTGGAAACGGTTCAGCTTCTTAGCGGCATATCGCCGGATAAATTCACGCTTGTTGATTTTTATTCAGGGCTGGCGGGTTGGCTGTATCTGCTTTGCACCAACGAGGAGCTGCAAGTTATTCCCCATTACAAAGAGCTTGTTTTATCGCTTTGCGAGCGTATTCTTGAATTGCAAACGCTGGAAACTCCGCAGGGAATATTGACGTGGGATACGCTTAATAAAAAACGTTCCATAAGCGGATTGGGGCACGGCGTTGCGGGCGTTGGGCTTGCTTTGGCAAGCGCATATCGCCTTTTCCCGTCAGAAAAGCTGCGCATTGCAATACAAAATGCCTTTGAACTGGAACGGCTGTTATACAGCGACAGACTGAAAACGTGGCCCGATTTCCGCGATTCCTCTGTACCCGCAGGCGCAATGAACGGATACTGCTCAGGCGCGCAGGGTATGGGAAGCGTATATCTGAAGCTTCACGAATGGGGTATCACCGGCTTTGATGATGATTTGGAAAAAGCGATAAGCAAGGTGATATCAACGGAGATAATGCCGCGCGACCATTATTGCTGCGGAAACTGTCCGTCCATAGAGTTTCTTCTTGACGCGGGGAAAGCGCTTGGACGCCCCGAGCTTACACAGGACGCTATGCGGCGCTTGAATGCGGTTACAGAGCGAAAGGCGGCAAACGGCGAGTACACATTCCTGCCCGACCGATACGAAAATTACAGCCCGCCGGGGCTTCTGAACGGATTAAGCGGTATCGGTCACTTACTGTTAAAAGCAGACGATTTTTCATTGAATTGTTTGTTATTATAATTTATTTAAGGAGGCATATAACTATGAAAACGTTGGAAGAACTTTACAACGAGGTAATGGCAAGCGAGGAGCTCAAGAAAGAGTTCTGCGCTCTTAAACCCGATGAGGTTGAGGGATTTGCCGAGAAGCACGGCTGCAAGGCTACCCTTGACGAAATCAAGACTTACCTCACCGAAAAATCAAAGGCAGAGGGCGAGGTTTCCGAGGAAGCGGTCGAGCAGATTGCAGGCGGTAAGACCAACGATCCAGAATGCTGGAATTATTCTTGCTACGATGACGCATATGCCAATGTCAAACGTCGCACACATTGTTAGAACCGCTAAAAACCGATTTGAAAAGTGTAAACGGGAAGAGTTCAATGAATTATATGGAGGTATTTCACTATGAAAACACTTGAAGAACTGTACAGCGAGGTAATGGCAAGCGAGGAGCTCAAGAAAGAGTTCTGCGCTTTGAAACCCGAGGAAGTTGAAGGCTTTGCCGAGAAGCACGGCTGCAAGGCTACCCTTGACGAAATCAAGACTTTCCTCACCGAGAAGAGCACAGCAGAGGGCGAGGTTTCCGAGGAAGAGGTCGATCAGATCGCAGGCGGTAAGAGTGCCGATGACGATGAAGTGATTTGGTCCGTATTCACAGCTGGATTCTATTGCGCTGTTACTGCAATAGACAGTTATTATGGGGGCTTTCTTGAAGGTTGTCAAGATAAAAAATGTGGCACAGCCATTACGGGTGACGGAATGCTTTGCGGTAGATAAGCGAATCTGATATTATATTTCAGGCAACTAAAATAAATTATATGGAGGTATTTCACTATGAAAACACTGGAAGAACTGTACAACGAGGTAATGGCAAGCGAGGAGCTTAAGAAGGAGTTCTGCTCCCTCAAACCCGAGGAAATCGAGGGCTTTGCCGAGAAGCACGGCTGCAAGGCTGCCCTTGACGAGATCAAGGCTTTCCTCACCGAGAAGAACACAGCAGAGGGCGAGATTTCCGAAGAAGAGGTCGAGCAGATCGCAGGCGGTAAGGGGGGTTACGATACCGACGATACCGAAGAAATAGATTATGAGTTGCTTACGAGATTACTGGAAGTATGAAACACCTTGGCAAATTTTTTAAATAGGCGATGATGTGATTTGGACTTAAGGGAAAGCTGCCTTTCCCTTAAGTCCAAACAGTTTATAATCAAAGAACGGAGTAATGTGAAATGCTGAAAGCAAGCGAACTGTATTATCTTTCCTTGTGAATGGCGAAGCCCGATGTCAGATAATTATATGAAGACGGCGGATTCAGAAGCGGGTAAGGCGTTTGTACTTACAGATGATGATGTTCCCGTGGCGTATGCCGTTCTGATAAGGGAAAATCCGGGGTGGATTTTGAAATATATTTATACGGATAAGGATAAGCGGCAAATGGGCTATGCGTCATACCTGATACGCGAAATAATTCTGCGGACGGAAAAATATGTGCGTGTACATATCGTTCATTCTCACCCATATTATAGCGCAATAGCGGCTTGCCTTGATAAACTTGGATTTGTTGTAAACGACACAAGCTGTGTTTATTCCGTCACAGTTGGAAACAGTCTTTGGGAACGTGTGGACGAGTTAAATCTTGTGCGTAAAAAAGAATTTCTGCTGAGGGGCGGCGCTGAGTGTATCCCGTTCTGCGAGATGTCGGACAGCATAAGAGAGCAGCTTATCAATTCCTCGTCAAACAGTTTTGGAAACACATTGAACCCTGCGCCGCTTATGCAGAACGACGCTCAAAACGTTGACCAAGAAATAAGTACAGTCCTTGTGAAAAACGGGGAGCTGAGGGCTTACACCCTTATCACCCGTCCCTCATGTAATTCCATATCGGTAGAGCATATTTCCGAGGCGCAAAGTGAAATCGGAAGCGGCAGGATAGTAGCTCCTCTGTGTGCATCTTTTGAAGTTATACGGGGGCGCCCCGAGATTACAATGATGAAACTGACGATAAGCGACAGGAACAAGCGGTCCTATCGTTTTGTAATGAGAATGTTAGAGGGTCAGGAAATCGGCTTGACTAAAAACACAAGCTTTATTATCACTAAAGAGATGCTGAAATAACAGGCATTACAGCTTTCCGGTCAGCATAATATATCCGGCTTCAATATAGGCAAGAATAATCAAAAATATCATAAAAATCGGAAGAATTAAGTTATAATTCGCGATTTTCGGCTTGCGATTATAGGAAAACAACAAAGTAAAAGGAGCAATCAGCATAAGGTCTGCCGATTTTCCTAAGCCGATTTTTGATATTATATCAAAGTTGTTCATATTTCCTACATTAACATACATAATAATTCCCCATATTAACACAAACAGGAAATCAACTAAGCCGACAAACGCAAAGGTTTTGGCGGTTGACTTTGCGAACATAAATGAATTCTTATTTGTCGCAAAAAACTCCGCATAGCCTTCCTCTGTGCCGCCGAGCTTCATATATCTTCTCTGCTTTGAAATCTCAAAAGCAAGCACCAGCGCAAAAGCGATAAAAGTAAGCGGCGCTTTTGTCGGCATATACACATAAACAAACAGCGAGGGAACAACAGCACCCGACAGCCACAAAAGTCTATATACAAATGCGGCTATTTCATACAATACGGGAATTAGGGCAAACGCTCTGAAAATATAGATTTTTTTTCCGCTGAAAAACTCCGACTTTGGCTTGGCGGTGAGGAAAAAAGTCAGCGAGGAAAAAAGCAGCATATCTATGAAGATGTTACAGTTCAGCGTCTCGCCGAACACGTCCGCAGCAAACCTGTTTACTGTTTCCTGAACGCTTTCGTTGGCATTCATAAAAAAGGTTTCAACTATTCCCGCTCCGAAATGGAAGAATATTATGCTGAACAAAATCGGTATTATCGCTGAAATTGCAAGATAAAACAGGATTATCCGACCGCATTTTTCTTTATTTTGAAGTATGTAGGAAAATGAAGCAAGCAAGAAAAGCGGAACTGACATACTCGCCAACATCTGTATAGCCTGAATTCCGCCGTCGCTTATCAATTCTATTTTCGAGATGCTTTTTATCGTACCCGCAAGCACGGTTATCTGCATAACAACTATGCAAATCCACGCCATAGTACGCACATGATTTATCCCGAACGGCGCGCGGTATTTGATATCATTTTCCGCATTGAAAGCAACAAGGTTATTTTTTTGCTCTTTTTTCAATCGGCGCTGTTCTTTTCTTTCGGTTTTGTCCATAATTACCCACCCACTTTAACTCTTTCCCCTCTGATTACAAAGGAATATTTCTTCCAAAAATCCCATAAAAGCACTTCAGATTTTTTTCCTGATTGTGAGTATGTTCCTGCCTTCCTTGTATTCATAGTTCACGGCGTCCATACTCTTTTTCACGATGAAAATACCCAATCCGCCTATCTGTCTTTCCTCTACGGAAAGCGTTGTGTCGGGATCGGCTTTTGCAAGCGGGTCATACGGCACGCCGTTATCTATGAAGGTTATCTCGACAGCAAGCGGGTCTTCAAACACCTCAACTCGCACAGTTGCATTTCCTTTATCGGGATTATAGGCGTAGCTTGCGATGTTTGCAAACAGCTCGTCTGCTGCGACATCTATCGCCATTTTCTCTTTAATACCGCAGCCGTATTCGTCAAGCACCTCGTTAATGAAATTAATTACTGCATCAACATTTTCGGGCACAGCT